>JBHELS010000163.1:0-3347 GCA_046263015.1 Burkholderiales bacterium
CACCTCCGCCTCGACGACGCCCTCGCGCTCGTTCTTCAAGACCTCGAACTGTTCCTGGATCTCGGGCAATAGCGCAAGGCGGTCGTTCTGCGCGAGCACGCGCACGAAGTTCTCCGCCTCGCCGCTCAAGCGGCCGCCCAGGATCGAAATGAAGAGGCCGGCGTGTTGCGCGTCCGAGAATCGCGGGTCGGCCGCCGCCGAACGTACGCGAGGGTCCTTGGCCATGAGCGCGAGCGCGGCGAGCATTTCGGCCCACGGACCGAGAGCGCCCGCCTCATCGGCGAGCTTGAAAGCGGCCTCGGCGTAGGGCCGCGCGACGGTGCTCGGCTCAGCCACTAGAGCTGGCGCTTGATGGACTCAAGCAGATCGCCATGCGCGCGCGCATCCACCTCGCGGCGCAAGATCTTCTCCGCGCCGGCGACGGCGAGCGAGGCGACGCGATCGCGCAGCTCTTCGCGGGCGCGGGTCACTTCCTGCTCGATCTCGGCCTTGGCCGCGGCAAGCTCGCGATCGCCCTCCTGCCGCGCCGCCTGTCGCGCTTCCTCGATCAACTGCGTGGAACGCCGTTCGGCCTGGGCCAGGATCTCGGCGGCGCGAGCCCGCGCCTCCTTGATGGCGTCATCGGCCTGCCGGGTCGAGAGCTCGAGCGAACGACGGCCCTGCTCGGCTGCCGCGAGGCCGTCGGCAATGGTCTTCTGGCGTGTCTCGATCGCGCGAAGCATGTAGGGCCAGATGAACTTCACCGTGAACCAGATGAAGGCCGCGAAGGTCACGGCCTGCGCGAAAAGCGTCAGGTTTAGGTTCATCGCCTAGCGAAATGCGCTCGCAAGCGGGTTGGCGAAGGCGAAGAACATCGCGATACCGAGCCCGATGATGAACGACGCGTCGATGAGACCGAGCAGCAGGAACACCTTGCCCTGCAGCGAATTCGTGAGCTCGGGCTGCCGCGCCGCCGCCTCGAGGAAGCGGCTGCACATGATGCCCACGCCGACGCAGGCGCCGGCGGCGCCGAGGCCGATCATGAGGCCGACACCGATGCCGGTATAGGCCTGCACCATCGCGAGCATTTGAAGCTTGTCCATCGAGATACTCCCCTTTCTTCGTCGGATTAAGAAACTGTAATCAGTGGTGCTCGTGCGCCATCGAGATGTAGACGATGGTGAGCATCATGAAGATGTACGCCTGCAGCAGAACGATCAGGATATGGAAGATGGCCCAGCCGAGGGCGAGCACCGAGCCCGCGACCATGCCGCCGACGCTAGTGGCGGCGAGCATCCATAGCAGTAGAAACAGGATCTCCCCAGCGTACATGTTGCCGAAGAGACGCAGCGAGTGCGAGAGCGTCTTCGAGACGTACTCGACCAACTGGAAGAGGAAGTTCGCCGGTATCAAGAGCGGATGGCTGCCGAAAGGCGCAAAGAAGAGCTCATGCAGCCAGCCGCCGAGGCCCTTGACGGAGATGGCAAAGGCGATCGTGAGAACGAGCACCGAGAGGGAAAGCGCGAAGGTGGTGTTCACATCGGCGGTCGGCACGTACCGGAAGCCGTGTTCCGAGACGTGCTGCGTGGCGAGGCCGACGATGTCCGCGGGCAGAAAATCCATCGCGTTCATCAACACCACCCAAACGAATACCGTGAGGGCAAGCGGCGCGATGAAGCGATGGCGGTCGCCGTGATGGAAGATGCCCTTCGCCTGCTCGTCGACGAAGTCGATGAGGAGCTCGACCATCGCCTGGCGGCGTGTCGGCACGCCCGCGCTTGCGCCGCGCACTACCCACCAGATGAAGCCGACGCCGACGACGCCGAGCAGGATCGAGACGATCAGCGAGTCGACGTTGAGCGTCCAGAAGCCGCCCTCGCCGACGAGCGGCTTCGTGAAGTAGCTCAGGTGATGCTCGATGTACTGGGAAGGCGTGAGTTCGCTGGCTGCTGCCATGTTTGCGGCGTTCAGTATTCGCGTACGAAAAAAGCCATGCCAAATATCAACAGCGTGACTACGAAACTCCCGAGTAGCGCGCCGACCACCGCGTCACCGTAATTAGTGAGCACAAACCACAGGAGGGCGAAGGCGAGCGCGAGCTTCACCGCCTCGGCGCGCAGCGCGGCCATCAGTACGCTCGCGGGCGAGCGCGCATTGCCGAGCGAGGCGACGAGCGCCGCCACCGTTCCCGCCGTCACGCTGATCGCGCTGCCGGCGAGCGCCGATAGCGCGCCATGCCGGCCCGCAACCAATGCGGACACCAGCACGAGTGCCAGGGTCGCTAGCAGCTGCCATTTCAGGACGGTGAGGACGGGCTTTCGCAGCTGGCGAAGCATGCGGCGCATAGTCTCGCCCCCGCGAAGCGGCGGAAGTATATCGCAAACCACTTCACTTCAGCCGCTTGAGGAGCTGGTCGAGTTGTTCGAGTCTCGAATAGTGAACGAGGAGCTTGCCGCGCCCCTTTGCCGACGGACGAATTTCCACCGTAGTGCCCAGTCGACCGGAGAGCTCTTCCTCCAGGCGCGCCACATCACGGTCGGCGCGCCGCGCGCGTGCCTTGGCGGGCGAGCGCAGCAGCCGCTGTACCAGCGCTTCGGCGTCGCGCACCGACAGGCCCTGAGCCTCGATGCGGTGCGCGAGCTCGATCTGGCGCGCGCCATCGAGGGCCAGAAGCGCGCGGGCGTGTCCCATTTCGATGCCGCCGCGCATCAGGCTCTCCTGGACCGGCTTTGCGAGCTTGAGGAGCCGCAGGAGGTTGGTGGTTGCGCTGCGCGAGCGTCCGACCGCATCGGCCGCTTGCTCGTGCGTCATGTCGAACTCGCTGATCAGGCGCTGCACGGCCGCCGCTTCCTCGATTGGACTCAGATCCTCGCGCTGCACGTTCTCGATGAGCGCCATGACGAGCGCCGATTCATCGGGCACTTCGCGCACGACGACGGGGACCTTGTCGAGCCCGGCCATTTGCGCCGCGCGCCAGCGCCGCTCACCGGCAACGATCTCGTAGCCGCGCTCGAGCGGCCGCACGACGAGCGGCTGCAGCAAGCCTTGCGAGCGAATCGATTGCGCCAGCTCGGCAAGCGACTGTTCGTCCATGCGCGTGCGTGGCTGGTAGCGCCCGGGGCGGATGGCGCTCGTCTCGACCGTGGCGAGTGATTCGCGCGGCGGCTCGTCCCCGCCAAGGAGCGCATCGAGCCCGCGGCCAAGCCCCTTCGCTTTCATGCCGCCCGCCCGAGAATCTCGCTCGCGAGGGCGAAGTACGCCTGCGCGCCCTTCGAGCCCGCATCCCAGAGCACCGCCGGCACGCCATAGCTTGGCGCCTCCGCGAGGCGGATGTTGCGCGGTACGAGCGTGCGGTACACCTTGTCGCC
>JBHELS010000164.1:0-6860 GCA_046263015.1 Burkholderiales bacterium
ATGCATAAATACGCGCATCGGCACCTCGTGCACGAGGAGCGGGGCAAGTCGATCGCGTTTGGCATGCAGGAGCTCGACCAGGTACGTCATGTCGAAGCGCCGCTCGTTCGTGCGGCCCATGAACTCGTGCATGTGCGAATGGCACGACGGACACCAGACGACGACCGGCGCGCTCCGCTCATTCAGCTTGCCGACGGTGCGGGTCGCCATGCCGGCGGCGGCGGTTTGGTTGGCATCCTTGACCGTGCCACAGCAGTAATCCACCCCGCCGACGGGCGAAGGCTCATAGTCGAGCGCCCGCAGGATGTCGAAGCATGCGTGGATGATGTCGCCGTGGCGAAGTACGTTGCAGCCATACCAGAAGGTGACCGGTGTGCTCATGTCCATTCCTTCAGCTCGTCGTCCGTGAGCTGCAGCTTGGCAAAGGCGCGCACGCGATCGAAATAATCCGGGTCTTCCCTTACCGGCAGCCGCGCGGGCCCGCCGCGGCCGCCGAGTGCGGTCATGCGCGCAAGGCGCATCATCATCTTTGGGTCCACATTCTCGGGACACGCCGGTACGCAGACGCCGCTTCGCGTGCACACCGCGATCCAGCCGAGCGCCTCCGGCGTTCCGGCTTCGCCGCGCAGCACCGCGAGCACACCGCCCACGACGGCCTTGCTGTCGGCCGATGGCGCCTTCGAGTACTCCACCATCGGGCACACCTCGTAGCATTTGCCGCATTGCGTGCAGGCGCCGAGGATGCGGTCCGTTTCGCGTTCCTCGAATTCCTTCAGGCGTTGTCCGATTTGCGGCCGGGTGCTCATAGCTCGTGCAGTAAACTCGAGCGGTGACTTTAGCACCGCATCGCCTATGCGTGGCACCGATGATGGATTGGTCGGACCGCCACTATCGTTTTTTCATGCGCCAAATCTCGGCGCAGGCGCGCGTCTACACGGAGATGATCACTACCGGTGCGCTCGTTCACGGCGATGTCGAGCGCCATCTCGCCTTCAGCCCCGAAGAGCATCCGGTTGCGCTGCAGCTCGGCGGCAGCGAGCCTCACGATCTCGCGTATTGCGCAAGACTCGGCGAGCGCTACGGCTACGACGAGATCAACCTCAACATCGGCTGCCCGAGCGAGCGCGTGCAACGCGGCGCCTTCGGCGCCTGCCTGATGGCGGAGCCCGAGCTCGTCGCGCAATGCGTGCGCGCCATCCGCGACGCCGTGGCGAAGCCGGTGACGGTGAAGCACCGGATCGGCATCGATCAGGTGGAGGATTACGGCTTCGTGCGCGACTTCGTCGGCACAGTGGCCGACGCCGGCTGCCGCACCTTCATGGTCCACGCGCGAAATGCGGTGCTGAAGGGCCTTTCGCCGAAAGAGAACCGCGAGATTCCGCCGCTCAAGTATCCCCATGTGTACCAGTTGAAGCGCGACTTCCCGCAGCTCGAGATCGTCATCAACGGAGGCATCACGACGCGCGAGCAGATCGCCGAGCAGCTCGCGCACGTCGATGGCGTAATGCTCGGCCGCGCGGCGTATCACGATCCATGGCTTCTCGCCGATCCGGGCAAGAAGCGTGCGGAGGTCGTGCGCGCGATGGTCCAGTACGCGCGCCGCCATTTGCCGCTGCGCCAGGTCGCCCGCCACATGCTCGGGCTCTATCACGGCGCGCGGCATGCGCGCCTATGGCGGCGCATGCTCTCGGATAGCGAGAGGCTGAAGGCGAACGATCCGGAGTTCCTCCTCCAGGCGCTCGAGATCGTCGAAGCTGGCTACGTGGAGTTCGAAGCCGCCTAGGCTTCCAGGCGGTAGTAGCGCGCCCAGCGCATCAGCTGCTCGTCGGTCATGGAGAAGACGATGCTGTCGTCGCTCGCGTGGTGCTCCATCCATGACCAGGCGGGCGCGGCCAGGGTGTTGCCCAACTGCCAATCGAAGGTATTGCCACCGATGGAAGAGCGGCCCTGTCCGCGCATGATGACGTAGATCGCATTGGCGGTGTGGCGATAGCGGCGGTTCTGCCAGCCCGCGGCCCATGCATGCACATTGAGCGTTAGCGTGGGCATGGTCGACGCCGGAATCGGGATCGTCGGCCCGAAATGCGCATCAGGCTCGGCGTCCTCGAGCCGCGCCAGCGTATCGGCGAAGGCGAAGCGCATCGGCGATTCCTCGGTGACTCGCTTCACCTCCTCGAAGCCCTCGGGATGCTCCTCGAAGAACATTGGCTCGAGAAGGCGGGTCAGCGGTACGTCGAGGCCGTCGAACCAGTACGCCTGCGCAGTGCCGTCGTGACCATGACCGTGCCAGCACCAGCCCGGCGTGAGTACGATGTCGCCCGTCTCCATCGGATGCTTGTCGCCGTCCACGATCGAATAGGCGCCCTTTGCGTCGAGGATCACCCGAAGCGCGTGGGGCGCGTGGCGGTGCGAGCGAGCCTTTTCGCCGGGAAGGATCGACTGATACGCAGCGACCATCGTGCGCAAGGTGCCGTAATCGTTGTCCGGAATCGGGTTGCGCATCACGAAGTTACGCCGCTCGGCCCGATCGGTTCCGATAAGGCGGCCGGCCGCCTGCATGGCCCACTTCGCCTCAGCGTAGCGCCAATGCGCGGGCACGAACTGCGATTGCATCGCCGGCGAAAGGATCGGCCGCTCGCGCTTAATCCAGCCCGGCGTCATGTTGCGCGCGGCTAGCGCTGCCTGGAGCTCGTCTAAGCTTTGCAAGCGCGGAGTATCATTGCCACCCATGAGCGCCAATCTTAAGACCATTAGCACTCCCTCGGTTCGCGACCGCGTCAGCAAGGAAGAGTGGCAGATGCGGGTAGACCTCGCCGCCGCCTATCAGCTTGCGGCGATCTACAAGTGGACCGACCTCATCTATACGCACTTCTCTGCGCGCGTGCCGGGCACCGAGGATTTCCTCCTCAATCCGTACGGGCTGATGTTCGACGAGATCACCGCGTCGAGCCTCGTGAAGGTGGATTGGGAAGGCAAGATCAAGGACGACCCGCTCGACATGGGTGTGAACGAAGCGGGCTTCGTGATTCATTCTTGCATGCACCGCGCCCGGTCCGAAATCAACTGCGTGATCCATACGCACACGCGCGCGACAGTGGCCGTCTCGGCGATGAAGTGCGGCCTATTGCCGATCTCGCAGCACGCGATGCGCGTACAGGCGGAGATCACGTATCACGATTACGAGGGCGTCGCGCTCTACAAGGATGAGCAGGCGCGCATGGCGCGCGATCTCGGGCCGAAATCGAAGGCGATGGTCCTGCGCAACCACGGCGTGCTCGCGCTCGGCGAGACGGTGCGCGAGGCGTTCGAGATCATGTATTACCTCGACTGCGCATGTCAGATCCAGGTCGACGCGCTCGCTGGCGGCATGCACAACGTGCAGGTGATGTCGCAGGACGCCGCCGACAAGTCGACGGCGGCGCTGCAGCGCCCGATGCGCCCGGCGACGTACAAGGACTGGCCGGCGCTCCTTCGCATGCTCGATCGCCGAGGGATCAAATACGCGCAGTAGCGCTCGGAATAATTACGGCCCTGACCCCGAATTCGCAATAAAGCGAAGCACCGCTTCGAGGGTCGTTTCCGGCCGATCGCGAAACGGCGCGTGACCGCAGTTCTCTAGCTTCAAAAGCTCGCACGGCCCCTTGACGCGGGGCGCGATTTCGTCGAGCTGCGCCATCGTGCCGTACTCGTCGCCATAACCCTGGACTGCGAGTACCGGACAGGCGACGTCGGGCAGATAGTCCTCGCGGATATCCCAGCCTTTGAACTGCGGATCGAGCCAGACGTCCGCCCAGCCGTAGAAGGTCTTGCGAGCGTCGCGGTGGTAGCGGCCGAGCCGCGCCGCCAGATCGGTGCTCTCGAATGCCTGCGCCGCCTTCTCGATCGACGTGAGGCAGATGGGCTCGATGAAAACATGCGGCGCCATGGCGACCACGCCACGCACCGGATGGTTGGCGCCGGCATGGATGAGCGCGATCGATGCGCCGTCGGAATGTCCTAGGAGAAGAGGCCGCTCCACTCCCAGTGACTTGAGGAGCTCCGGCAAGGCGGCGAGTGCTTCGTCGTGCATGAAGCGCCCCGTGCGCTTCGCTTCCTGCAGCAGCGCCGATTGCCCGTAGCCGTAGCGGTCGTAAACGAGCGCGCGGCAACCGCTCGCCGCGGCGACCTTCGCCGGAAAGTCGCGCCATTGGCGGATGGAGCCGAGGCCTTCGTGCAGGAAGACGAGCGTGGGCGTGTCGCCTCCCGCCTCGCCGAGCCATTCATAAGCGAGCGTGCGACCCGCGGCGGTCGTGAGAGGCATGCGGGCGAATTTAGCACGCGATAATCCGCGACTTAATGCGGCCCGTCACCTGGCTTGTCCTCATCGCGACGCTTCTCCTCTGGTCGGGCAACTGGATTGTCGCGCGCGCCGTGCGCGATGAAATCTCGCCCGGACTCGCGACCTTCGGCCGGCTGACCTTTGTGCTCGCGATGCTTGCGCCCTTCGCGTGGCGCGAGCTTGCGACGAAGCTGCCGCTGCTCGAAAAACGCGATTGGCTCGTGATCGTCGGGCTCGGCTTCACCGGCGGCGGCCCACACCTCGCGCTGCAATGGCTCGGCCTTCATTACACGACGGCGGCGAGCGGCATCCTCTATCTCTCGACGACGCCGATCTTCATCCTGCTCGTGACGGCGGCGCTCGGCGAGCGCATTCGGGCACGGCAGTGGACCGGGGTGGCGATCTCCTTTGCGGGCGTCTTTCTCATCGCCACGCACGGCGCGCCGCTACGCCTCGCCTTCAATATCGGCGATCTGATGGCGATCCTCTCGATGATGATGTGGGCGGGCTACACCGTGCTTCTTCGCGTGCGGCGCGACCGGCTGGGCGTGATCGCGCTCCTTTGCATGGTGTGCGCCTTCGGCGGGCTCTTCATGACGCCATGGCTCGCCGTGGAAGCGCTCGCCGGCGCGAAGCTCGCGCTCGGCGGCAAAGGCGCCGCGGCCGTCCTCTATTCCGCGATCGGCTCGCTTCTCCTCGCCTACGCGGGTTGGAGCTACGTCGTGACGCGCCTCGGACCCGCGCGCGCCGGGGTGACGCTGCACCTCATGCCGGCGTTCGGCGTCGTGCTGTCGGTCATCTTCCTCGGCGAGTACCCGCAGTGGTACCACTTCGTGGGCATCGGGCTGATCATCGCCGGCGTCGCCCTTTCATCGACAGTTCGGGGACGGAGCCCGAACTAGTTCGGGCTCCGTCCCCGAATTCAGAGCTTCATCGGCTGCCAGTAGCCGGTGAGCTCGAGGTAGCCGCGGCCGACTTCGGTCTTGTCGCGGTAGGCGCGGACGGCGCCTTCCCAATAGATCGTGCCGACGCTCGCGCGAGCATCGAGCTCCTGGTCGTCCATCAGCGGCTCGAGGCGGAGGTCGTTCACCTGCATCGAGACCGGGTACTGGACGCCGGTGCGCGGCGAGCGCCACCAGCGAAGCGGCCGCATCGATACGCCCGGAGGTGCGTAATGGATGCCACCGGCCTTGGCGCGCATCTGGAACGCCATGAGCGAGCGCCCGTCGTCGAGGTTAATGCCCGTCCAATCCCAGCCTGCCGCCTCGGGTGCGAGATAGGCCCTCGACCACTCGTGATCCAGCCACGCGGCGCCGCGCACCGTCCGGCCGTTCACGCTGCCCGCTACCGCGAGGTGCGGCTCGCTGTAGTAGTAGCTCGCTTCCTGCGGCCGATGCCCCTTGCGGCTGAAGCCGCGGTCGCCCTGCAGAACGGGCGCGCCGCGCGGGGTCAGCGCCAAGTCGAAAATGAAATCGCGTGCCGCGACTTTCGCGCGGTAGCGCTCGCCTTCGCGAAAGAGCGACCAGTGGTCGATCCATACCGCCGTGCGCCCGGTCTCGGCGTCGGCGAGCGAATGTCCGGCGCGCGCGGCAATCTGGTCGTGAAGGAGGCGCCCGCGTGCGGGATCCGAAAGCGCGGCGTGCGCGAAGAGGATTTGCCGTGGCGTGAAGCTGCTGGGGTTATCGCTTTGCTCCTCCGGTCGTGCGCGAAAGAACGTGATCTGGAAGCCAAGCGGCCCTTCCAGCCACCCGGTCACATACCACCACTCGGTGCGAAATTGCGGGTGCGCGCCGTGATCGCGCGGGAAAACCAGCGGCCGCGGCGCGACCTGCGGATACTCGACCTTGGCCGCACGCGCGGCGAGCGGCAAAAGCGCGGTCGCGAGAAAGCCGCGCCGCTTCACCAATCCTCGCGCACCGCGCGCACCGGACCCATGCCCATCGCTTCGCGCCCGGAGAGCACCGCGGTCAGGACCGCCAATACGAGGAGGACCGCCGTCAGCGCGCCGAGAAAAGCGAGCGGCGGATGAAAGTCGATCGTCCAGTTGAACGATTGGCGGTTGACGACGTATACGAGGACCCAACTAATCGCCGTGCCGCACACGAGGCCCGCGCCAGCGCCGAGCGCCGCGAGTAGCGCTCCTTCGGCGGCGAGCATGCCGCGGATCTCGCCGCGCGTAAGGCCGAGGTGGCGCAGCATGCCGAATTCGCGTCGCCGCGCGAGCACCATGGCGCCGAGGCTCGAGGAGAGACCGAAGAGGCCCACCAAGACGGCCAGCGCTTCCATCGCATAGGTGACCGCGAAGCTGCGATCGAAGATGCGAAGCGACACCTCGCGGATCTCGCCCGAGTCGGCGATGTCGAGCTCGTCGCCTCCGGGAAGCGAGCGCAATGCCGCCATCAGGTCCGCCGCGCTCGCGCCCGGTGCCAGCCACACAGCGGCATCGTTGACGCGATCGTCGCCGGTCATGCGAACGTAGTCGCCGCGCTCGATGAGGATCGCGCCATGCTGGCGCGCGTAGTCGCGAAAGACGCCCGCCACC
>JBHELS010000165.1:0-3575 GCA_046263015.1 Burkholderiales bacterium
TATTGCCGATGCAGGAGACGATGCCGCGGCCGGTGACGACTACACGCCTGGACATGCCGGAATTATTAAACGACCCACGGCCGTTCTATACAACGCCGGGTGGACGAGCCGACGCGGTATCAGTGACGAGGGGCGCGCCGCTAGCTCGGCACGCGCTTCGTCGCGACGAGGTTGATCAGCGTTTCTTCGCGGCGACCGCGCTCTGGCACGGGGCGGCCGAAAAATTCGAACGCACCGAAATCCGAGCGGCTCCACCACAGGTAGGGCGTCGAGACGTTTTCCGGACCGAAGCAAAAGCCCTGCGCTCGTACCATCGCCATGTATTCCTCGGCGCTCCTCTGCACGTTCATCGGGTGTCGGAAAAGGAGCCGGATGATCCATGACTCGATGTAGGCGCGCGTCGATTCCGCAAAGAGGAGCAGGCCGCCGGGCTTGAGCACGCGTCGGAACTCGGCGAGCGCCTCTTGCTGGCGCGTCAAGTGGTGGAACGTTTGGTGACAGAACACGACATCGACGGTCTCATCCGCGAGCTCGAGTGCCGCGAGGTCGCCGCGCCGCACCTCGACCGGCAACCCCTCGGCGGTGGCTTCGGCAGCGGCCAGCTCGACGCACTGCGGTTCGTAATCGACGGCGACGATGCGCTGCGGCGCGAAGTGTTCGTGCAGCGGCCGGAACGACTTGCCCTGGCCGCAGCCCGCGTCGAGCACGACCGCCCCCTGCGGCTTCCTGACCGGCATCAGCCGCTCGAGATCGCGCAGCGCGACGCGGATGACGTGCGTCTCCCAAGTCTGACTGCCGAGGAACCAGAAGCCGACGCGCGTTTCGGGAACGAAGAGCTGGAGATTCACGCCTAGCCGCAGGTACAGGTAGCCAGTACGTTGCACTGCGCTTCGTCGCCCTGGCCGGCGACGCACTTTGGCGTCTCGCCGGCCGGGCAGGCGACCCGGCAGGCCTTGCAGGCGCCCACTGCAGGCACCCTGCACTGGGCCATGGTGCGCGAGCGGCGTCCGGCGCACGAGCCGAGCATCACGGCGATCAGGCAGAGAAGCAGGACTTTCACGGCATGCCGACGCATCATGGTCATCTCCCCGTTCATGGTCATAGCCTGCGAAATACCAGCGACGTGTTGATGCCGCCGAAGGCGAAGTTGTTCTTGAGCACATGCTCGACCTCGAGCTGCCGCCCGACGCCCGTGACGTGATCGAGCTCGCCGCACTCCGCGTCCGGCGTCTCCAGGTTGAGCGTGGGGGCGAACCAACCGGCGCGCATCATCTCGATGGTCCACCACGCCTCGATTGCGCCGCAGGCGCCGAGCGTATGCCCGATATAGCTTTTCACCGTGCTCACCGGCGCTTTCGAGCCGAGCACTTCGCGCGTGGCGCGCGCCTCCGAGACGTCGCCGCGGTCGGTCGCCGTGCCGTGCGCACTGACGTAGCCGATGGCCGATGGCGGCAGGCCAGCGTCGTCGAGCGCAAGGCGTATCGCGCGCGCCTGCTCCTGCGCATCGGGCTGCGTGATGTGGCTGCCGTCGGAGTTCGTGCCGAAGCCGACGATCTCGGCGAGCGGCGTCGCGCCGCGCGCCCGCGCGTGCTCGAGGTCTTCGACGATCAGGCTCGCCGCCCCTTCGCCAACCACCAGGCCGTCGCGTCCTTTGTCGAAGGGTCGGGGCGTCGCCTCCGGCGAATCGTTCTTCGTGCTCGTCGCAAAGAGGGTATCGAACACCGCTGCGGCCGGGGCCGAGAGCTCTTCCGCGCCACCGGCAATCATCAGCGCCTGCTTGCCGCTCTTCACCGCTTCGTAGGCGTAGCCGATCCCCTGGCTGCCGGAGGTGCAGGCGCTCGAGGTCGGTATGACGCGACCTTTTAGCGCGAAGTAGAGCCCGACGTTCACGGCAGTGGTGTGCGGCATCATCTGCAGGTAGCTCGTCGACGTGACGCCCTGCATCGAGCCGGTCGTCAGCATCTGGCCGAAGACGCGCACCGGATCGATGCTGCCGGAGGAAGACCCATAGGCAATGCCCGTGCGGCCGTCCTTCAGCGCCGCGTCGCCGAGCAGCCCCGCCTGCTCAAGCGCGAGTTCGCTCGCGCGCAGCGCGAGGAGCGACACGCGGCCCATCGAGCGGGTCGTCTTGCGTGGATAGCGGTCCTGCGGATCGAAGCCCTCGATCGGCGCCGCGAGGCGCGTGTGCAGGAGCTCGCCGTGGCGATCCCATTCCGGCATGCGCTTGACCGCGTTCTTCAGCGCGCGCAGGCGCGGCTCGACCTCCGCCCACGAGCTGCCGAGCGCCGTCACGCCGCCCATGCCGGTGATCACCACGCGCCGCGCGCTCATACGAGTCCCCCGTTCACGCCGATCACCTGGCGGGTGATATAGGCTGCCTCGTCTGACATGAGGAACGCGACGAGCGCCGCCACCTCCTCCGGCTTGCCGATGCGGCGCATGGGGATTGTCTCCAGCATCTGCTCGACTGGCGCACCGGCGATCATCTCGGTGGCGATCGGTCCTGGCGCGACGCAGTTCACCGTGATGCCCCGCGTCGCGAGCTCGACCGCCAGTGCCTTGGCGGCGCCGATCAGCCCGGCTTTGGCGGCGCTGTAGTTCACCTGTCCGCGGTTGCCGATGACGCCGGACACCGAGCTCAGGACGACGATGCGCCCGCCCTGTCTTGCGCGCACCATCGGCATGACGAGCGGCTTCAGGACGTTGTAGAAGCCGCCGAGGCTCGTCTCGAGCACGGCGTCCCAGTCCTCATCGGCCAGCGCTGGAAAGGCGTTGTCGCGCGCGATGCCCGCGTTCAGCACCACGCCGTAATACGGACCGTGCTGCGCCACGTCGTCGGCAAGCGCGCGTTCGGCGGTGGCGCGCTCGCGCACGTCGAACGCCAGCACCGCGCTTTCGCCGCCGATCTCGTGCGCGAGCGCATCGGCCTCCTCGCGGTTCTGGCGGCAGTGCACGGTGACGCCAAAGCCTTGCGCCCCGAGGCGCTGGGCGATCGCACGCCCGATGCCGCGGCGAGAGCCGGTGACGAGCACGCGCCTCACGCCGCGCTCCTTGTCAGGAACGCCTCGAAGTCCGGCGGCTCGTACACGGTGACGTTGGCCGTGGCGATCTGCGTGCCGGCGCGCTCGATGATCGCATCGTACGAGGCGAGGCCGCTCTCATCCCGGTAGCTGACGCGCGCCATCACGTGTAACTGGACCCCGGCGGCAAAGTGCGTTTCGCTCGACCGGAACTGGCGCGTGCCGAGCAGCACGCCGCGCCTCGGTGGTTCGCCGCGGGTGCGCGCCACGAGGCCGACGTGCGCGGCGATCGCCTGCGCCATGAGCTCGATGCCGATCCAGGACGGCATGGCGCCGCGTTCGGCGTACCAGGCATCGCCGCGCGGCGTTGCCGCGACGGCGGCGTGCTCGGCGTCCCAGCCGAGCACGCGCTCGATGAGCAGCATGCCGCCGCGGTGCGGCAGGATCTCTTCGACGGGGGGAGCGCTGGAGAACACCGGCTCAATCCGAGAATAGCAGGGCGGCGTTGCTGCCGCCGAACGCGAAGGAGTTGCTCATTACGAGGCGCCCGCTGCC
>JBHELS010000166.1:0-15147 GCA_046263015.1 Burkholderiales bacterium
GGCGCGCGTTGGCATGTCGATGCCGTAGACGTTGGGAAAGCGCACCGGCGGCGCCGCCGAGGCGAAGAACACCCGGCGGGCGCCCGAATCGCGCGCCATCTGCACGATCTCGCGGCTGGTGGTGCCGCGAACGATCGAGTCATCGACCAGAAGCACGTTCTTGCCGGCGAATTCCATGGCCATCGGGTTCAGCTTTTGGCGCACGGAGCGCATCCGCACGGCGTGGCCCGGCATGATGAAGGTGCGACCGATATAGCGGTTCTTGACGAAGCCCTCGCGGTAGGGGACGCCAAGGGCGGTGGCGAGCTGCAGACCCGAGGGCCGGCTCGAGTCGGGTATCGGGATGACGACATCGATCTGCAGATGGCGATACTCGCGGCGGATTTTCTCGGCAAGCTTCTCGCCCATGTTGAGCCGCGCTTCATAGACTGAGGCGCCGTCGATCAGCGAATCGGGCCGCGCCAGATACACGTACTCGAAGATGCAGGGATTCAGGCTCGCGTGCGCCGCGCACTGCTGGCTGTGGAAGCCTCCGTCCTCGTCGATGAAGACCGCCTCGCCCGGGCCGATGTCGCGCAGGACGCGAAAGCCGAGCGCGTCGACGGCGACCGATTCGGAGGCCACCATGTATTCGGTGCCGGCCGGCGTCTCGTTGTAGCCGATGACCGCCGGGCGGATGCCGTAGGGATCGCGGAAGGCGACCACACCATAGCCCGCGATCATCGCCACGACGGCGTACGCGCCTTTCAGCCGCTTGTGGACGTTGGCGACCGCCGCGAAGATCGTTTGCGGATCAAGACGCAGCTTCACCGATGCACGCTCGAGCTCGTGCGCGAGGACGTTGACGAGCACCTCGGAATCCGAGCCGGTGTTGATGTGGCGCAGATCCGTGCGGAACATCTCGTCCTTCAGCTGCTCGGAGTTGGTGAGGTTGCCGTTATGACCGAGGACGATGCCGAAGGGTGAATTGACATAGAAAGGCTGCGCTTCGGCCGCCTTGAATGCGGAGCCGGCGGTCGGATAGCGGCAATGGGCGATGCCGATGTTGCCTGCGAGGTCGCGCATGTTGCGCGTACGGAATACGTCCCGCACCATGCCCGGCGCCTTGTACATGTGGAGCCTGTTGTGCTCGGCCGTGACGATGCCTGCGGCATCCTGGCCACGGTGCTGCAGCAATAGCAACCCGTCGTACAGCAGCTGATTGACGGGGGAACGGGCGACGATTCCGAGGATCCCGCACATGGGAGCCGGCTCCCGGGTGTGGTTAACGGTTAATTATATTTCATGCGCTCCGCGAGAGCCGGCGGCAGCCAGGGCTTGAGCGCAATCGCCGCGGCGGCAAGCTGTGAGCCCGAAGCCGAATCCTTCCAGGCGGGAGTGGCGGGCAGGCGAGTGAACCCGGCCACCAGCGCGGCCGCCACCATGATGAGCAATGCGCGCAGGAGACCAAAGAAGGCCCCGAGGGTGCGGTCGAGGCTTCCGAGGCCGGCGGCGCGCACCGCCTTGGCAAGCCAGATCGAGCCGAGCGTCGTGATGATGAGCACGACGACGAAAATGACGATAAAGGCGACGAGGCTGCGATATTCGCCGCGCGCGATCGAGCGAGGCAGTAGCTCCGCGAGCCGCGCGGCGAAAAGATTCGCGGCGAGAAAAGCGATGATCCAGCTCGCGAGCGACATCACTTCGCGCACGAGGCCGCGCCACAGTCCCCAGCCGATCGAAAGGAGCAGCACCGCGAGCACGGCGTAGTCGACCCACGTCATCCGGATTTCGCCGTCACCGCACCGGGGTTCAAGCCGAGCTCTTTTAGCTTCGCCACCGCCAGATCGGCCGCCTCGCGGCTCGCGAACGGGCCGGCGCGAACGCGCGTGAGCTTTCCTTGTGCGGGCTCGGTGTAATAGGGAAGCTTCGCGCGGGCAAGCTTGGCGAGCACGCTGTCCGGATTAAGGAACGCGCCCACCTGAATGACGTATTCATCGCCGAGTGTCGTGGCGCTCTGCGGCTTGGCAGGAGTGGGCTTCGGCGGCTTGGGTGCGAAAGCGGGTGCGCTTTGCACTGGCGGTATTTGCACGCTCACCGGCGCGAGTGTGCTCTTTGGCTCCGGATCGAAAACCATGGGAAGCACGATGACCGCGAGCAGGACGAGCGCCACCGCCCCGATGAGCCTTCGGCGTCCGCGGCGCTTCAGCGTTTTGACGTCTTGTTGTTCTTGAGCCATGCCAGCACTTCGCCGACGGTTAGAAACGAACCGAACACGACGATCTTATCATCCTCGTGCGCGCGCTCAAGCGCCGCTCGAAAGGCCTCGGCCGGCGTCGCGAAGCACTCGGACGCGCCTTCGACGTGGCGCGCGAGCTCGTCGGCGAGCGCGCCCCGAGCACCCGTGAGCGTGGCGAAATGCCAGCGTGTCACGCGCGGCGCGAGCACGGCGAGCACGGCGGCGACGTCCTTGTCGCGAAGCATGCCGCACACCGCGATCGTCTCCGGCGCATAGCCCGAGGCGGCGAGGTTTTCGGCGAGGACCGCGGCCGCCTGGGGATTATGCGCGACGTCGAGAATGATTTGCGGCCGGCCCGGCAAGACCTGAAAGCGAGCGGCAAGCGCGACTTCGGCGAGCCCGCGCCGCACGTCCTGCATACCGAGCGGCAGCCGCTCTCTCAGACAATCGAGCGCGCACATCGCGGCGGCGGCGTTACGCAACTGGATCGCGCCGCGAAGCGCGGGGTGCGCAAGCCCGGCGCGTTTCCCGGCGGGTCCCCAGTAGGTCCATTGCGAGCGCTGGTCGATATAGCCGAAATCGCGGCCAAGCAAGAGCTGCGCTCCGGGCGCCTCGAGCACCGTGCGCGGCGGATCGGGCTCGGCGATCACCGCCGGTCGCCCGGCTCGGAAGATGCCCGCCTTCTCGCGGCCGATCGACTCGCGGTCGGCTCCGAGATAGTCGACGTGGTCGATGCCAACGCTCGTCAGAACGGCGCAGTCGGCATCGATGATGTTCACGGCATCGAGCCGACCGCCAAGACCGACCTCGAGCAGCGCGACTTCAATTCTTTCGCGGGCGAAGAGCGAGAGCGCACCGAGGGTGCCGTACTCGAAATACGTGAGCTCGACATCGCCGCGCGCCGCCTCGACGGCGGCAAAGGAGGCGCATAACGCGTCGTCGCTCGCCTCGACAAGCGCGATGCGCACGCGCTCGTTGTAGCGCTCGAGATGCGGCGAGGTGTAAAGGCCGGTGCGGTAGCCGCCCGCGCGCAGCATCGATTCGAGCATGGCGCACACCGAGCCTTTGCCGTTCGTGCCGCCCACCGTGATCACCGGGCAAGCGAGCGCGACCTTCATCCGCCGCCACACCTCGGCCACGCGCTCGAGACCGAGCGCGATCGTCTTCGGATGCTGGCGCTCGATGTAGGCGAGCCACTCGCCGAGCGTCCTCATGCCAGACTTTCCTGGTAGATGCGGCGCACCGTGTCGATGGTATCGGCCTCCTCCGCCCGCTTGTCCGGCCGGTAGCCCTTGACGCGCGCGAAGCGAAGCGCGAGCCCGCCCGGGTACTGCGAGCTTTCCTGCAGGTCGTTGAAGGCGATCTCGACCACGAGCTCGGGCCGCACGTGCACGACCCATTCGTCGCGCGTGGTGGCGCGCTTTAAGAACTCCTCCGTCTGCCATTTCAGCGTGGCATCGGTCAAACCCTTGAACGTCTTGCCGAGCATGACGAAGCCGCCGGTGGCGGGGTCGAACGCACCGAGATGCAGGTTCGAAAGAAAGCCGCGCCGGCGGCCGTGGCCCCACTCCGCCGCGAGCACGACGAGGTCGAGCGTGCGGGCGCGCTTCACTTTGAGCCATCCCGCGCCGCGCCGCCCGGCCTCGTAGGGCGCATCGAGCGCTTTTGCCATTACGCCTTCATGACCGGCGGCAAGCGCTTCTTCATAGAAGCGCTGTGCCGGCTCGGCATCGGCGGTGATGAGCGCGGGCGTGCGCAGGTCCTCCGGTAGCGCACGCTCGAGCGCCTCGCGCCGCTCGCGCGTCGCATGATCGAAGAGCACGACGCCGTCGAGGAGCAGACAATCGAAGAAGAACGCCGAGAGCGGCACCTCGCGCTCGCGCGCCGCGCGCTCCTGCTGGCTGCCGAAGCGGCTCATCGTCACTTGAAACGGATGCGGGCGCCGATCGGCGCGTAGCGCGATCGCTTCGCCGTCGAGGATCAGCTCGCGCGGCGCAACCGCGCGCACCGCGGCGACGATCTCGGGCACGCGCGAAGTGACATCGTTCAGATTGCGCGTATAGACGCGAACGTCGTCGCCGCGCTTATGGACCTGCACTCGCGCGCCGTCGAGCTTCCACTCGATGAGCGCCCTGCCGAGCGCCGCGAGCGCGGCCTTCATGTCCTCTGCCGGTTGCGCGAGCATCGGCAGCACGGGCTGCATCAGCCGCACGCTGAATTCGCCGAGCGCCGTCGCGCCGCCGCCGAGCGCCGCCACCGCGACGGGAGCGATGGCGCCGGCAAATGCCACCGCGCGTCGCACATCGGCCGCAGGCAAGCTCGCCGCCGCTGCCACCGCTTCGACCATGATTCCTTCGAGCGCGCCCTGGCGCAGCTCGCCGACGATGAGCCGCACGAGAAAGTCCTGCTCCTCGGCGCTCGCGCGGGCGAAGAGCTCGCGCAGTAAGCGGGCGCGCTGCTCCGCCGCGCCTTTGCCCTTGATCTGCTTCAAGCGCGCGAAGGCCGCGTCCACCTCGGCCAGCGTGAGCGAGGGCGCCGGCGCCGCCTCGGCACGCGCCGCCTGCAGCGCGGCAAAGCCGACGGCAAGCTTGCCCTGCCGGATGTCGCCGCTGAGATAAGGGAGCGCGATGGCGATCTCCTCACCCGCAAGCGGCCGCAGGAATTCGGCGAGCTCGCGGATCTTGGCAAGGCGACTCGCGGTGGCCGCGACACGCGCCGATACAGCGGCAAGCTCGGCGAGACGGGTCACGCCGTCGTTTCGGCGGCCTGCCTCAGCATGAGCGATAGGAGCTGGTGCAGCTTGTCGCGCAGCGCGCGGCGATCGACGATCATGTCGACCGCGCCCTTCTCGAGCAGGAACTCCGCGCGCTGAAAGCCCTCGGGCAGCTTCTGGCGCACCGTCTGCTCGATAACACGCGGGCCGGCGAAGCCGATCAAGGCGCGCGGCTCGGCGATCACCACGTCGCCGATCATCGCGAAGCTCGCCGAGACGCCGCCCATCGTCGGATCGGTGAGCACCGAGATGAAAGGCAGCCGGCGCTCGGCAAGATCGGTGAGCGCGGCCGTGGTTTTCGCCATCTGCAGGAGCGAGAGCGCGCCTTCCTGCATGCGCGCGCCGCCTGAGGCGCAGACGCAGACGAAGGCGAGCTTCTGCTCGATCGCCACGCGCACGCCGCGCACGAACCGCTCGCCCACCACCGAGCCCATCGAGCCGCCCATGAAGTCGAACTCGAACGCGGCGCAGACGAGCCCGAGCGCCTTGATCGAGCCCTGCATGACGACGAGCGCATCGCCCTCGGCGGTGCTCTCCTGCGCCTCCGACAGGCGCTCGCCATAGCGGCGCGAATCCTTGAATTTCAGCGGATCGACCGGCAGCACCTCGGCGCCGATCTCGAATCGCCCGTCCGGATCGAGGAGCGCATCGAGCCGGGCGCGCGCGCCAAACCGCTCGTGATGGCCGCACTTTGGGCAGACGTTTAGGTTTTTCTCGAGATCGGTGCTGTAGAGGACGGCGTCGCAAGCGGCGCACTTCGTCCACAGGCCCTCGGGCACGCTCTTGCGGCCGGCCGCGCCAGTGCGCTGGATCTTCGGCGGCAGGAGCTTCTGCAGCCAGCTCATTTGGAAAACGAGGCGTCCAGCGCCTCGCGGATCGGACGAAGAAAACTCTTCACGCGCGCCACCGCATCGGCGGCCGGGCCGCTCTCGATTTCCTGGATCAGCCGGCTGCCAATGACCACGGCGTCGGCCGTCTCGGCGACGCGCCGCGCCGATTCGGCGTCGCGAATGCCGAAGCCGACGCCGATCGGCAGCCGCGTCGCGGCACGGATTTTCGGAATGCGCGCGGCGACGTCGGAGAGATCGAGATGCGCCGCACCGGTCACGCCGCGAAGCGAGACGTAATAGAGATAGCCACTGCCGCAGCGCCCGACCTCGTCGATGCGCTTCGCGGTCGAGGTCGGCGCAAGGAGAAAGATCGGGTCGATGTCGTTCCCCTTCATGAGCGCGGAGAACTCGGCGCATTCCTCGGGCGGGTAGTCGACCACGATCACGCCGTCGATGCCCGAGCGCTTCGCCTCGGCGGCGAAGCGCTCGACGCCCATCGCCTCGATCGGGTTGGCGTAGCCCATGAGCACGATCGGCGTGGCGCTGTCGCTCTTGCGAAATTCCGCCACCATGCGAAGCACATCGCCGAGCCCGACGCCATGCTTGAGCGCGCGCTCGCCGGAGCGCTGGATGACCGGCCCGTCGGCCATCGGATCGGAGAATGGCACGCCGAGCTCGATGATGTCGCAGCCCGCCTCGACCAGGCCGCCGAGGAGCGGCACGGTGAGCGACGGATGCGGGTCGCCGGCCGTGATGTAGGGAATGAGCGCTTTGCGCTTCGCCCGGGCGAGCGTCTCGAAGCGGCCCTGGATGCGCGACATCAAAGCGTCTGCCCCGAGCGCTCGGCGACCGTGTGCATGTCCTTGTCGCCGCGGCCGGAGAGGTTGACGAGGAGGATCGCGTCCTTCTTCATCGACGGTGCCATCTTCATGGCCTGCGCTACCGCGTGCGCCGATTCGAGCGCGGGGATGATGCCCTCGCTGCGGCAAAGCTCGTGGAAGGCGGCGAGCGCCTCGTCGTCGGTCACCGCGACGTACTCGGCGCGCTTCGAGTCCTTGAGCCAGGCGTGCTCGGGCCCGACGCCGGGATAGTCGAGTCCGGCCGAGACGGAGTGCGTTTCCGTGATCTGGCCGTTCGCGTCCTGCAAGAGATAAGTGCGGTTGCCGTGCAAGACGCCGGGCTTTCCGGCGCAAAGCGATGCCGCGTGCTTGCCGGTCTCGAGGCCCTCGCCCGCCGCTTCGACGCCGACGAGACGCGTTTTCTCGTGCTTGAGATACGGATAGAAGATGCCCATGGCGTTCGAGCCGCCGCCGACGCAGGCGATGACGGCGTCGGGCTGCCGGCCGGCGAGCTCCTGCATCTGCGCGATGCTTTCTTCGCCGATCACGGCCTGGAAGTCGCGCACCATCATCGGATACGGATGGGGACCCGCCACCGTGCCGATGATGTAGAAGGTGGTGTCGACGTTCGTGACCCAGTCGCGCATCGCTTCGTTGAGCGCGTCCTTCAGGGTCTTGGAGCCCGACTCGACCGGCACCACGCTTGCGCCGAGGACGCGCATGCGGTGCACGTTCGCCGCCTGGCGGCGTACATCCGCGACGCCCATGTAGACCACGCATTCCATACCGTAGCGCGCCGCGACGGTGGCGCTCGCCACGCCGTGCATGCCGGCGCCGGTCTCGGCGATGACGCGCTTCTTGCCCATGTTGCGCGCGAGCAGTGCCTGGCCGATCGTGTTGTTGATCTTGTGCGCGCCGGTGTGGTTCAGGTCCTCGCGCTTGATGTAGATGCGCGCGCCGCCGCACTTCTCGGTCAGCCTTTTCGCGAAATAGACGGGGCTCGGGCGGCCGACGTAGTGCTTGAGCTCGTATTTGAATTCGGCCTGGAAGGCCGCATCGTTGCGCGCGCGCTCATACGCGATGCGCAGCTCATCAAGCGCCGCGCTCAGGGTCTCGGCGACGAATACGCCGCCGTACGGCCCGAAGTGGCCGCGCGCATCGGGCAGGTCATACATCCGCATTCCTCACCTCGGCGATGAAAGCCGCGATCTTCGCGGCATCCTTCACGCCCTTCCCCGATTCGACGCCGCTCGAGACGTCGACTCCCCACGGCCGCACCCTGCGGATCGCTTCGGCGACATTGCCGATATCGAGGCCGCCGGAAACGATCAGCGGCCGCTCGCGTGTCTGCGGTGCGAGCGACCAGTCGAAGCGCTCACCGACGCCACCATATTCCGCGACGAAGCTATCGAGTAACCACGCGGCCGCCGTGGCGAAAGGGCGCAGGTATTCTAACAAGTCAATGCCTTGCCTCACCCGCGCGGCTTTGACGTAAGGCATGCCGAACTGGGCGCAGAACTGCGGCGTCTCCTCGCCGTGGAACTGCAGAAGCGCCGGTTTCACGCGTCCGATGACCTGCGCAACCTGCGCGGCGTCGGCGTTGACGAAAAGCGCGACGGTCTGCACGAAAGGCGGCAGCGCATTGCGGATCTCGACCGCGCGCTCGACCGATAGATAGCGCGGGCTTGGCGGATAAAAGACGAGGCCGATCGCATCGGCGCCCGCCTCGGCCGCGGCTTCGGCATCGGCGCCGCGCGTGATGCCGCAGATCTTGACGCGCGTTCTCATTGGGGCAAAGCCGAGCTCGCGTCGTACTCGACGCGCTCGAGGTAGAGGCCCTCGGCGGCGAAGGTCGGCGCGGCTTGTGCGCGATCGCGCGAGGCGAGCACTTCGGCGACCCAGCCCGGAGGCTGCTTCGCGTTGCCCACGTAGACGAGCGTGCCGATGATGTTCCGCACCATGTGTTGGAGGAACGCATTTGCGCGTATCACGACATTGATCTCGTCGCCCAGCCGCTCGATGCCGATCGAGTGCACCGTGCGCACCGGCGTCCTTGCCTCGCATTCTGCCGCGCGGAAGGCGGAGAAGTCGTGCTCTCCGAGGAGCGACTTCGCGCCCTCGCGCATCGCCGCCACATCGAGAGGCGCGTGGTACCAGCCGGCGTAGCGCGCGGCGAGCGCCGGGCGCACGGCTCGATTGAGGAGCCGGTACCGATAGGTCCGAGAAAGGGCGCTATAGCGCGCGTGGAAATCGCCTGCCACAGGCTTCGCCCAGAGCACGGCGACCGATTCGGGAAGGAAGGCATTGACGCCGCGCACCCACGCCGTGAGCGGGCGCGAGACCGACGTGTCGAAATGCGCCACCTGGCCCCGGGCATGCACGCCGCGGTCGGTGCGGCCGGCGGCGGTGAGTGACGGGCGCTCGCCGGCGATTGCGGCAAGGGCGGCCTCGAGCGCGTCCTGCACGGCGCCGCCGCCGGGCTGCGTCTGCCACCCTAAAAAGCGGCTGCCGTCGTACTCGAGTCCGATTGCGATCCGGGTAATTGCCCGAGACTAGCCCAGCTTGGCGAGCAATTGCTCGGCGTTGCCGCGCTGCGCGTTGTCGCCGTCCTTCATGACCTCCTTCAGCAGCTCGCGCGCGCCGTCCTTGTCGCCCATCTCCTCGTACGCCTTCGCCAGGTCGAGCTTGGTGGCGACTTCCTGCCACTTCGGATCGCCACTCGCCTGGGCCCCGGTGTCGCCAGGCACATTGTCGAGATCCAGGCTGATCGAGGCGAGGTCCACCTTGGGTGCCTCGGGCCTTGTCGCGTCCGCTTCCTTGTCGCCATCCAGGTTAAGGTCGAAATCGAGCTCGCTTGCCTCGGAGCTCGTCGCGGCGGGCTTGTACGGTTGCGGCTTCTTGCCCTCGCCATCGAGGTCGAGGTCGAAGTCGAAGCCACCGCCGCTTTTTTCCGTCTTTCCCATCGCCACCGTCTCGTCGTCCGTCGCGGGCAGCTTCTGCGTTTGCGTGGTGCCGAGATCGAGGTCCATTCGGACGGCATTCGCATCCTTCGCGGGCTCGTCGAGCGAGATGTCCGGGGTCGAGGCCGCCTGGCTTGCGCCGCCGACATCGAAATCGAGCACCGGTACGCCGCTTGGCGCCGATACCGGGAGCGGCGCGCCGCTGCCTTCGGATGCGTTGCCGTAGAGGCCGTTGCCTGCATCGATGGAGCGTCCGAGCGCCGCGGCCTTCTCCCACTCGGCGCCGCCGCCTTTGGTCAGGTTTTTCAGCTTGAGCGCCGTCTGCTCGAACGCTGCGGTGTCCTTGCGATGCGCGTAGATCTCGAGAAGCTTCGCGTGCACGGCGACACGGCTCGCGTCCTTGTGCAGCGCGTCCTTGAGGATCTCTTCGGCCTGCGCATCCCGGCCATACGCCATGTAGACGTCGGCCTCGGCGATCGGATCGACCTCCTCGGCATCCATGCCGGCCGGCGCCTGGCTCGCGGTCTGCGCGACGGTGCTCGTCGTGCTTGGGCCGCTCGCGCCGCCAAGCGAGCCGGCACCGCTCGCCGCCGCGGCGCCGAACACCGAGTCCTGGAAGCTCGTCTGCGCCTTCTTCTTGCGCCGCCAGCGCCAGACGCCGTAGACGACGAGGAGAAGAACCAGCGCGCCAAGGAGCGCGACATAGAGCGGATCTTCGACCAATTCGTCGAGCAGGCTCGGCTCGGGCGGCGGCGCTTTCTTGGCGGCGGGCTTTGCGGCCGCGGCCGGCGCCTTGGGAGCTTCGGCGGCGGGCTTGGGAGCTGGGGCTGCGGCCGGCGGCTTCGCGGCCTCCGGGACCTGAGCGGCGGGCGTCGAAGGCGCGGAAGGCGCGGCGGGCGGAGGCGCGGCCGGTTTCGGAGCTTCGGCGGCGGGCTTCTCCGGTGTCTTCGCCGCCGGCGTAGACGCCGCCGGAGCGGCGGGCGCTTGCGCTGCCGGTGCTGGGGGGGTCGGTACCGGCGCTTGGGCGACCGGCGGCTGCGCGGCGGGCTTCGCGCCCTCTTTTTTCTGCAGCTCGGCGAGCTGCTGATTGCGCATCTCGAGCAGCTTTTTCTGATCGGCGATGTTCCTTTCCAGCTCGCCAATGCGCGACTGCGCCTCGGCGAGTGCGCGCTCTCTCGCGGCGGCATCGTCGTCGCGCGCCGCGCGAGACGCGGAAGGACCGCCCTTGGTCGGCTCGGTCTTCGAGAGCCGCAGTTCGTCCGCCGGGGCCGAGGGCTTCGGAGCCTGCGGTTTCTCCTCGATGCGCCCGCTCGCCTCGCGCTCGCTTGAAGTCGCTTCGCCGCTCGCCACCGTGGCCGCGAGCCGGCTACGGTATTCCATGAATTGCGCGTGGTGCTCCTTGACGATGCGATCCGCGTCTTCGGCGTCGATGCTCGCCAGGTTGTCGGGCTCCGGAATGTTGAGGATTTTCCCGGTGCGCACGAGATTCACGTTGCCGCGAATGAACGCGTCTTCATTGGCGCGGAAGATGGCCACCAGCATCTGATTCAGGCTCACACCCGGGCGCAAGTGCGTGCGCGCGATGGTGCCGAGCGTATCGCCGCGCTTGACCTCGTAGGTGTTTCCCTCCGGCTTCGCCGGCGTCGCGGCCGCTGCCTCGGGAGCGGCGGGCGCGCTTGACGGTGCGGCTTCCGCCGCTTGAGCGGTGGCCGGGCTCGCCTCGGGCGTCGGCGCGGGCGCGGCTGGGGCGGCGGCCGCCGGCTTCTCTTCTTCGAGAGGCGGCAGCTTTTCTTCCTCGACCGGCGCGGGCTTCTGCGCTGCAGGCGCCGGCGGCGCGGCCGCGAGCGCTTGGTCGCGGCTGCGATACTCGGGCGGGTCGAGCAAGAACGTGTACTCGCGCACCAGGCGTCCGCCGGTCCACTGAAGCTCGATCAGCAGATCGAGAAACGGCTCGCTTATCGGTTGCGAGGTGGTGACACGCAGGTAGGGACGCTTTTCTCGTCGGTCGATCGTAATGCGCACGCCATTCAGCGACGGATTCGGCTCGATGCCTGCCTGCTGAAACGCTTCCGGCGAGGCGATGCGCGCCGAGAGCCCTTCTTCTTCGCCCGCCTGGAGCGAAACGATTTCAATCTCCGCCAGCAGCGGCTGCCCGAGCGCCGAGAGCACCGCGAGCCGTCCGAGTCCCGCAGCGTGTGCGCCCGTTGCGCAAGCCAAAACGGCGGCCAGCGCAGCGACGATGCCTATTGATCTACGCAGCACGATTCCCCCAACCCCCGGTGGTTATTTTTGAGCCGGACAACTAACTTAACATCATGGCCTTACGGCTGCAACTTGAGAGGCTTTCTGAAAAGCCTCAGGACTGCTTGACACCCGCCTCAAGAAGCAGGCGCAGCATGCGCCGCAAGGGCTCAGCCGCGCCCCAAAGGAGCTGATCCCCGACCGTAAAGGCGCCGAGGTACTCGTCTCCCATTGGCATTTTGCGTAACCGGCCCACCGGCACGGAGAGCTTGCCGCTCACCGCCGCCGGGGTCAGCTCGGCGAGAGATTCGTCACGGCGATTGGGCACGACTTTCACCCAGTCGTTCGCCTCGGCGAGCATGCCTTCGACCTCGTCGAGCGGCACTTTTCGACGTAGCTTGATGGTCAGCGCCTGGCTATGGCAGCGCATCGCCCCGATACGCACGCAGACGCCGTCGATCGGAACCTGGGCGCCGTTGCGCCCCAAGATCTTGTTCGCCTCGACTTGCGCCTTCCATTCCTCGCGGCTTTGGCCATCGCCCATGTCCTTGTCGATCCAGGGCAACAGGCTCGCCGCGAGCGGATAACCGAAATGAGCCTTGGGAAGCGCGCTCGAGCGCACCGTTTCGGTGACCGCGCGATCGATCTCGAGCACCGCGCTCGCCGGATCGTCGAGGAGCGGCTTCGCGGCGCGCCCGAGCGCCGCCATCTGCTCGACGAGTTCGCGCATGTTCGCGGCGCCCGCGCCGGATGCCGCCTGATAGGTCATGCATGTCATCCACTCGATCTCGTCGCGCTGAAAGAGGCCCGCCATCCCCATCAGCATCAGGCTCACGGTGCAATTGCCGCCGATGAAGTCGCGCTTGCCCTCGCCGAGAGCGCGCTTGATGAGCGGCATGTTGACGGGGTCGAGAATGATCACCGCGTCGTCCTTCATGCGAAGCGCGCTCGCCGCGTCGATCCAGTAGCCGCGCCAGCCGCCGGCACGCAGCTTCGGATGAATCTCATTCGTGTAGTCGCCGCCCTGGCAGGAGATGATGACGGGCAGCGCCTTGAGCGCGGCGACGTCGGCTGCGTCCTTGACGGGCTCCACCGCCTTGCCGATCGCGGGCCCGCGTCCGCCCGCTTGCGAGCTCGAGAAGAACACGGGCTCGATGTGCTCGAAATCGCGTTCCTCGCGCATGCGTTGCACGAGCACCGAGCCCACCATGCCGCGCCAGCCGACCATTCCTACTCTCAGCATGTCGCTAGTCTATAGAGCGGCTAACGAGTGTCATAGGTTCGCAACGACGGCGTCGCCCATTTCTTCGGTGCCGACTTTGCGCATCCCCGGCGTATGGATGTCGGCGGTGCGCAAGCCTTCGCGAAGGACGCGCGTCACCGCGCTCTCGATGCGCTCGGCCGCCTGCGGCGTGCGTAGCGAATAGCGCAGCATCAGCGCTGCCGAAAGGATCGTCGCGAGCGGGTTGGCGATGCCGCGGCCTGCGATATCGGGCGCCGAGCCGTGGATCGGCTCGTAGAGTCCTCGCCCACCCTCGTCGAGCGCCGCCGAGGGCAGCATGCCGATCGAGCCCGTCAGCATCGACGCCTCGTCGGAGAGGATGTCGCCAAAGAGATTGCCGGTGACGATTACATCGAACTGCTTCGGAGCGCGCACGAGCTGCATGGCACAGTTGTCGACGTACATGTGCGAGAGCTCGATGTCCGGATAGTTCGCCGCCTCGGCCGCCACTACGTCGCGCCAGAGCTGCGAGGTTTCCAGCACGTTTGCCTTGTCCACCGAGCACAGGCGCTTCGAGCGCCTGCGCGCCGCCTCGAATGCGACACGCGCGATGCGGCGGATTTCGCTTTCGCGGTAGCGCATGGTGTCGAAGCCTTCGCGCTCGCCAGCCGCTTCGCGAATGCCCTTGGGCTCGCCGAAGTAGATGTCGCCCGTGAGCTCGCGCACGATCAGGATGTCGAGCCCCGCGACGACCTCGGCCTTCAATGCCGAGGCGGCCGCGAGCTCCGGATGCACGCGCGCCGGCCGCAGGTTGGCGAAAAGGCCGAGCGCCTTGCGCAGGCCGAGGATCGCCTGCTCGGGGCGCTTTGCGCGCTCCAGTTTGTCGTAGCGCGGTTCGCCCACCGCGCCGAAGAGCACCGCCTCGGCTTCCTTCGCGAGCGCGAGCGTCGCTCGCGGCAAGGGGTCGCCCGCCGTCTCGTAGGCCGCACCGCCGACCGGCGCCTCGGCAAGCTCGAGCGGCAGCGCGAGGGCGCGCAGTACCTTGGTGGCCTGCGCAATGATCTCCGGCCCGATGCCGTCACCGGGAAGAATGGCGACGCGCATCGGCTAGAAGTACCAGGGGTACTGCGTTTTACGCCGCGCCTCGAAAGCGCGGATCTCATCCGCGTGGCGCAGCGAGAGCCCGATCTCGTCGAGCCCGTTGAGCAGGCAGTATTTCCGGAACGGATCGATTTCGAAGCGCATCACGAGCGAGCCGTCGGCCGCGGCGACCGTCTGCTCGCCCAAGTCGATGACCAGGCGAAAGCCGGGAAACGCGTTGCATTCGTGGAACAAGCGATCCACCTCGGCTTCGCCGAGCACGATCGGCAGAAAGCCGTTCTTGAATGAATTGTTGAAGAAGATGTCGGCAAACGAAGGCGCGATGACGCTGCGAAAGCCGTAATCCATGAGCGCCCAGGGCGCGTGCTCGCGCGAGGAGCCGCAGCCAAAATTTTTGCGCCCTAGAAGGATCGTCGCGCCCTTGTAGCGCGGCTGGTTCAGCACGAAGTTCGGGTCTTTGCGCCATTCGGCGAAGCATCCTTCGGCGAAGCCGGTGCGCTTGATCGACGCCAGGTACTGCTTCGGGATGATTTGGTCGGTGTCGACGTTCGCGCGATCGAGCGGCGCGACGAGTCCATTCAGGACGGTGAATTTTTCCATCGTCAGCTCCAGCGCCTGCCGTTTAGGTCCATCGTCTAATGTCGACGAAGTGGCCCTCGATCGCGGCGGCAGCGGCCATCGCCGGACTCACGAGGTGCGTGCGTCCGCCCGGACCCTGGCGGCCTTCGAAATTGCGGTTCGAGGTCGAGGCGCAGCGCTCGCCCGCCGCGAGCCGATCCGGATTCATGCCGAGGCACATCGAGCAGCCGGGCTCGCGCCACTCGAAGCCTGCCTCGCGGAAGATGCGGTCGAGACCTTCGCGCTCGGCCTGCTCCTTGACGAGACCCGAGCCGGGGACCACGAGCGCGAGCTTCACGTTTTTCGCCACGCGGCGGCCCTTGACGATGGAAGCGGCGGCGCGCA
>JBHELS010000167.1:0-4386 GCA_046263015.1 Burkholderiales bacterium
GGCGCCGAGGACAAGAACCCGAACTCGCCGGGCAAGGGCTGGGCGAAAGGCAAGGACAAGGACAAGCACGAGGGCCGTGCGCGCAATGAGCATCGCGGCGATCGCGACAAGGATCGCGACCACGATAAGCGCGGCGCGAGCTCCGGCTCGAGCTCCTCGCAACACCAGAGCAGCGAGCAATCCGGCAGCGGCTCGAGCGCAGCCGGCGGCTCGACTTCCGGTGGCTCCACTCCCGGTGGCTCGTCATCCGGCGGCATGGGCTCGGGCAGCTCCTCCGGCGACTCGCAGGCGAGCCGCCAGTCCGGAAGCTCGAACCAATCGAGCCAGCAGCAGGGCACCGCGAATCAGTCGCAGAACACCCAGCAGTCGGGTTCGCAGAACCAGAACTCGCAGCAGTACGGCAAGTAACGCAGCTGTAGCGGAACCGGACCGCCGGCCTCGCAAGGGGTCGGCGGTTTTGTTTAGTACGAGTGCGTCACCTGCACGCCGACCCCGTAGTCCGGACTCGCGCGGCCGAAGCCAAGGAGCGCATACGGCTGGAGCTTCCATTCGCCACCCATGCGCTGGGACAGGAACGCGGTCAGCTCGGAGACCTCGCCGCCGCCAGCGACAATGGCCGGCCGATAGTCGTACACCAAGCCGCCACTCGTCTCGGTCGAGAAGCGATGGCTTGCGCCGATCGAGCCATAGAACACGTCTTTTAGGTCGATCCCTGGCGGATCGCCGTACCAGCGATGCCCGAGCGAGCCGAAGAGCGCGCTCTTACCCATGGCCTTGAAAAAGTCTGCCTGCAGCGAATAGTCGTTCTGTCCGGTGCCGAGGCCTTTCGTTTCGTCCGCCGTAGCGAACTTTACTTTGACGCCCAGATCGACACCGATCGGCGCGCTGCGCTCGGAAACAACGTTGTAAAAACCGCTCGCGACGATGTCGCCCAAGCCCGATTCGGTGCGGCTGGGACCCCCGCGACGGGGAAGGGTTACGCGATCATCGCCCGCGCCGCGCACGTTGCCGGGGCCGGTGATGCGGATATACGGCACCGTCAGGCGGAAGAGCCAACGGCCGGTTTCGTAGCGCGCGAAGAACGGCAGGTACAGGATTTCGGTGCTCTGCCCGGTGCCATAGCCGCCGCTCGTATAGTCGATCCCGGTCCCGAGAGTGAGCCCCGGAGTCGCGAGCATGTCTGACCAACTCTGGCGGGCCTGCGTCGCCTCGACGCTTTGCGCATGGGCGGGAGTTTCCGCGACTGCGACGAGCGCCGCGATCGCATAGCCAAGCATTGCCGCTCCTCCTGATTCGAAGCGCCCAGTCTAGTTCACTTGACGACCAGCGCGCCGCGCATCGCCGGGTGCAGCCGGCAGAGGTATTCGATCTCGCCCGGCGCGCGCGCGACATAGGTCCAGCTCTGCCCCTGCGTGAGATCACCCGACTCGATGCCGCCCGACTTCGCCGTCACGCTATGCGGCACGATGTCGCGGTTCGTCCAGGTGACTCGGTCGCCGACGGCGACTTCGAGCCGGTCGGGGACGAACTTCATGCCTTCGATGCGTACCTCATAGGAGCGCCCCGCCGCTACTTTTTTCCCAGGTCCGCCTGCACGTGCTTCGCGTGGCCGAGATGCGTCTCGATCGCCGGGCGGACCTTCTCGATGAGGCCCTTCAGCTCGGCGTTCTGCGCGCTTGGCACGAGCACCTTGTCGATGGCATCCAGCACCTGCTGGTGGTACGTGACCTCGTGATCGACGTAGGCCTTGTCGAACGCCGGGCCTTTCAGCTTCTTCAGGTTCGCCGTGTTTTCCTGCGCCCCTTTCTTGAGCGCTTTGCTCGTGTCGTTGTCCTCGGGCTTGACGCCGAGCTTCTTCGCGAGCGCGCCGGCCTGCTTGTTGACCGCGCTGTGGTCGGTGATCATCTGCTGCGCGAAGGCCTCGACTTCCCTGTTTTTGCTGCGCGATTTGGCGAGCTTGCCGGCGTCGATGTCGATCTGGTTCGCGGTCACGACGATGTGGGCGATCTGCGGATCGCTCGGTTTGCCTTGCGCAAGCGCGAGGGCCGGCACGATGAGGGCGATGGCGAATGTACAGGTGCGATTCACGATGTCTCCTTGGGTGGGTTGAGCCGCGCGAGCACATGCGCGACCACACGGTCGCAGCGCTCGCCGGCGAAGCTGAAAGCGTCCTCGCAGGCAAGGTCGATCTTTTGCGCGAGCGCCTCGCGTAACAGGCTGCGCGCGCGAAAAAGGCGCGTGCGCACCGTGGCAGCCGGGATATCGAGGACCGCGCCGGTCTCCTCGGCCGAAAGCTCCTCTACCGCGCGCAGCATGAAGACCGCGCGGTAGCTCTCCGGCAGCGCATCGATCTGCGCTTCGAGTAGCCGGCGCATCTCGCTGCGCGCGGCCCGGGTGTCGGGGGCGTTGTCCGTATCGCTTGCCATCACCTGCTCCACTTCCGGCGCGTCGGCGCTTTGCATCGGCATGATTTCGGCCCGGCGCGTGTGCTTGCGTACCCGCATGAGGGCCTCGTTCGCGACGATGCGCGCAAGCCACGTGGAGAGCTTCGCCTCGGCGCGAAAGCTCGCGAGCGACCGGTGCGCCTGCAGATAGGCCTCCTGCAGGGCATCCTCGGCCTCCGCGTCATCGCGCAGGATCGCCCGCGCCGTGCGAAAGAGCATGCGGTTGTAGCGGCGCATCAGCGCCTCGAAGGCCCGCGCATCACCGCTCGCAACGGCGTCAAGCAGCTCGGTGTCGCTAGCGCCCGGACGTGGCGCCGGTTGCGTCATGCCTGTCATGGTCCATTGGATGACGCGAGGCTCGCCCGCGTTTCAGTAGCCGTAAAACTCTTCCGTGCGCATGTCATCCTCGGCGACGCCGAGCTCGCCGAGCATCCCCTGCACCGCCATGGCCATTCCGGGCGGACCGGCGAAGGAGTAGATCGGCGCCCGCAGTCCGGCAGACGGTCGCGTGCCGTCGGCGACCGGCTGCCGGCGCCGCGTCACTTCGTACATGGCGCGCCTTAGAAAGTCCGGATGCCGCCGAAGCTATCGGGCACTTCGTGCCGCGTGCCGGCGTCGTCGTACCAGTAGAGCTTGCCTGCGTCTTCGCCGCGCGCGAGCTTGTGCGACCCGTCGCAGTACGGCTGGTTCTTCGAAAGACCGCATTTGCAGAGCCACACCTCTTTTCCTTCCATCACGTACTTCGTCGGCTCCTGCGGCGTGCGCTTTACGAGTCGGGCCATGTCTGGATCCTTTGGTCTATGCCCATACGATGAGGTGAACGCGCCCGCCGTTTCGCGGTTAATTCAGGGTCAGGCACTGAATTGTTCATTCGGTGCCTGACCCCGAATTCAGGCGCTGAAGAGCGAACGCAGCCGCCGCGGACCGAAGGGCAGCTCGCGCACGCGTACGCCGGTCGCGTGCGCGAGCGCGTTGGCGAGCGCGCCCGCCGCGGGGCCTTGCGCCGCTTCGCCGGTGCCGAGGAAGGGCTGCCCCGGCCGGTCGATGACATGCACTTCCACCGACTGCGGCACGTGCGAGAAGCGCAGGATCGGGTACGTGCCCCAATCGCGGCTCGTGATGCGCGTGTCGTTGTACATCACCGACTCGAAGCTGCTCCAGCTCACCGACTGCAGGATGCCGCCCTCGATCTGATTCTTGATGCCGTCCGGATTCACCGCCTCGCCGCTATCGACGGCGGCGACCACGCGCAGCACGCGCAGATCGCCGGCCTCACGATCGACATTGACCTCCATCGCGAGCGCGCAGTACGCGGCGAGATTCTTGTAGCGCGCGAAGGCGAAGCCGCGGCCACCGCCGTTCTGCTTCTGATACTTGTCCCAGCCGAAGCGCTCGGCGGCGAGGCGAATGACATCGCGCGCGCGTGGATCGTCGATCTGCCGCAGCCGGAAGTCGACCGGATCCGCCTTGGCCGCCACCGCGAGCTCATCCATGAAGCTCTCGATCGAGAAGACGTTCATGTAGGCGCCGAGCGCGCGCAACGCGGAGACGCGGATCGGCATCTCCGGGATGAAATGGTGCGTGACGCGCGAAGGAAACTTGTAGAGCGGAATGGCGTTACGATCGCCGCCGCCTTCGGGCTGCGGAATTGGCCGCGGCGGCGAGGGCTCGAAGGGCTTCGCGAGCGACCAGGCGGCCGCAAGCTCGCCCGCCTTGCCCGGGCGTGAGGAGTGGGTATTGCTCCAGACGTCGTACTGCCAACCGCTGACATTGCCGCCGGCGTCCAACGTCGCTCGCGCGCGCGAGATCATCGCCGGGCCGAACGGCTCCCAGGCGTGCTCGTCCTCGCGCATCCATTGCACGCGCACCGGCTTTCCCGGCACTTGCCGCGCAATCAGCGCCGCGTCGGCGGCGACGTCGTCGGCCGCGTTATGTCCATAGC
>JBHELS010000168.1:0-14966 GCA_046263015.1 Burkholderiales bacterium
CCCTGAGGCAGCGGCAGCACCAGCTGGCGCAGCGCCGCGTCGCGCACGCTGAAGTCGCCGCCGGCGAGCGCCGCTCGGTCCTCGTCGCTCAGGAGGCCGAAGCGGCCGGCCGCATAGAGCTCGGCCGGAGCCGAGCGGTCGGTTGCCGGCAGGCGCACGATCACCGCGCGCAGAGCGCCGTTCGCTCTGAGCGCGGCGGCAAAGGTTTCGGCGCCGCGGCGCGCGGCTGCGTCCTCGGCATGCGAGACGACGAAAGCGACCCGGGCGGCGAGCGTGCTGCCGAGCCTGGCGATCACTTCCTCGACCTGCGGATCGCGCTCGGTCGGCGGCAGCATGGCGAGGAGATTGGATTGCAGCGGCAAGCCGCGCGCGACATAGCTCGCGCCGACGGCGGCGACCAGCGCCACCACGAGCAAAAACCAGGCGGCGCGCCCTGCGCGGCTCATGGCAGCGAGAGCGCCTTGCGCTCGGCCGGCTCGAGCTCGGCGGCGACCGTGAAATTGCGCATGCGCACGACCAGGCGCTCGCCCGAGGCTTCGTCGATGGCGATCTTCTCGAGGTGATTGCCGCCCGCGAGTTCGATGGTCCGCAGGTACTGCGCGAGCTCGCGCGCTTTCGGCACGAGCCGGATGGTCCAGCGCTCGGGCTCTCCCTGCGGCTCGAGCGCGAAGCTCGAGCGCAGCTCGCGCAGATCGCCGGTGAGGATGGCGCGCACCAGGCGACCCATTTCCGCCTGCGCCGCGCCGGCGCCCGGGGCGCCGCTCGCGGTGAACACCATCGCCACCTTTACCGGCTCCTCCACCTGCCAGAGGAGCCCCTGCTCGCGCGAAAGCACCATCCGCCCGCTGCTCGTCACCGGCCGCGCGAGCGAGGGCAGCATGCGTTCCTGCACGAAATCGGCGCGCACCACGGGGTAGGACGCGAGGCGGGCAATGACCCGCTCGGCAAGATCCTCCGCCGCCCAGGCGTGAGCGCTGGTGAGGAGCAGGAGGAAGAGAAGGCGCCGCAGCATCAGCGCTTGCCCAGCTTGTCGAGCAGCACCTTCGGCGAGACGAACTGCAGCTCGCGCGTCGCCGCGTGTACCGCGACCTGCACGGAATGGCCCTTGGTCAGCCGCTCGCCGCTCGCGCGATCGCTGATCAGGTAGCCGATCTTCAGGCGGTTCTCGTATTCGAGCACTGTCGCCCTCGCAAGCAGGCGCTGGCCGTAGCTCGCGGAATGCACGTACTTGAGGTGCAGCTCCACCACCGGCCACAGATAGCCCGAGGCCTGCATCGCCGGATAGTCGTAGTCGATGAGGCGCAGGAGCGCACAGCGCGCGTGCTCGAAATATTTGACGTAGTGGCCGTGCCAGACGACGTGCATCGGGTCCACGTCGAAGAACGGCACGTCGAGCTCAATTTCGGCCGACAGGCTCATGCCAGAAGTCGTAGAAATTGAACCATTGCAGCGGCGCCTCGCGGCAGTACGACTCGAGGCGGCTGGCGTACTGGGCGACGTAGCCCGCGATCGCGGCATCGCGGCTGCGCGGCGGCAGGACGACCCGATCGGCAAATCGCTCGAGGTGGAGCGCGTAGCGCGCGCCGCGCTTCAGGCAGAAAAACAGATACACCGGGCACTCGAGGAGGTGCGCGAGGATCATCGGCCCCTGCGGGAAGCGCGCCTCCTGCCCGAGAAAAAGCGCGCGTGAGCAGCGGCCGTTGTCAGCGGCCGGCGTGCGATCGCCGACGATGACGAGAATCTCGCCGCGGTCGATGCGCTCCTTGAGTTGTACCGCCGTCGCCGGCCCGAAATCGGCCACCTCGAGCAGGTTCTCCGCGAAGTGCGGGCTCGCGCGCCGCAGCGCCTCGGTGAAGCGGCGCGAGTGCTCGGTGTAGACGACGGCCGTGATTTTCGCGACCCCGCCGAGCGTCGCGAGAGCGCGCACCATCTCCAGGTTGCCAAGATGCGAGCCGATGAAGAGCGCGCCGCGCTTTTCGGCGCTCAAGCGGAGGAATTCGGCCTCGCCGTGGAAATCGATCGCCGCGGCGCTCACTTCGCCTTGCCAGGCGGCGAAGCGGTCGATGCATGCCTCGGCGAAGGCGTACATGTGCTTTAGCACGCGCCAAGCGCTTGCCGGCTCGCCCAGGCGACTCAAGTAGGTGCGGGAGGCACGGCGTGCCTCGGCGCCGGTCGCGAATACCCAGAGAACGGCGGGCAGGGCCGCAAGGCGGGCGGCGCGCCGGCCGAGGAGGTGCCAAGCCGCAATGACGACGGTCAGGCCGAGCTCGCTGCCGCGCTCGGCGATGCGCGACCAGTGCGCCTCGCGGCGCGCGGGACGCACGAGTCGCCAGAGCATCTCGGCGACCAGGCGCGTGTGCGTCGCGCTGATGCGCAGGTTGTCGCGCACCATGCGGAAGTGCGAGATGCCGCCGCTCGGGTAGGTAACGCGCGTCGGCACGTTGACGATCGGCAGGCCTTGCCACGCCAGGCGCACGACGACATCGATGTCGAAGCTCATGCCGCGCGCGAGCCGGGTGCGATCGGCGAGCGCGAGCGTCGCGGCGAGCGGGTAGAGCCGAAAGCCGCACATCGAATCGCCGATCGCGAGCGAGCGCGTCTCGAGCCAGACCCAGAAGTGCGTGATGTAGCGTCCATAGCGGCGGCTCTTCGGCGCATCGCGGTCATAGAGCGGCAGCCCACAGACCACCGCGCTCGGTTGGCTGCGGCCCTGCTCGAGAAAGAGCGGCACGTCATCGAGGCAGTGCTGGCCGTCGGCGTCGATCTGCAGGGCGTGGGTGAAGCCGCGCTTCGCGGCCGCGCGCAGGCCGGCGAGGACGGCGGCACCCTTGCCGCTGTTTCTCCCCAGTCGCAGCACTTGCACGCGAGGTTGTCGTTGCGCGAGCGCGGCAAGGGCGAGCGCCGTACTCGCCCTCGACCCGTCGTCGACCACCAGCGTCTCCAGTCCGTGCGCCGCGAGACGATCGACGACCGCCGCGACGGTGTCGCCATGGTTGTAGCAGGGAATGACCGCGCACGGCCCGAAGGTCATCGGAAGAGCACCGTGCCGCTCGAGATCGCGCGCTCGCCCTCGGCATAGGCAAAGCGCAGGCGTCGCGGATCGCAGGCGAGCGTGAGCGTGAGGTGCGTTGCCGGCCGAACCGGCGAGCGGCACTTGAAGGCGTCGAGGCCGTAGCTCGCTTGCAGGCCGCCGAAATGCCGCCGCGCAAGCCGGACCGCCCAGTCGATTTGCACCACGCCGGGAAGGATCGGGAAGCCGGGAAAGTGGCCGGTGAAATGCTCGTACGTCGGCGGCACGAAGAGTTGCACCGTCACGGTATCGCCATCGCGCGTTTCGCTTTTCACCTCAGGCATCATCGCGGTCTCCGGCAAAGAGGCGCTCGATCGCGGCGGCGGCGAGCTTGCCGCGCTCGTCGAACGGCAGCGCATCGACGAAGCGGAAGCTCCGCGGCAGCAGCGTGGGATCGAGCTCGCGCCCGACATGCCGGCGCAGCGCCTCGCGCACGGCGCGCGTGCCTTCGCGCTCGAGCGCCGCCGCACCCGCCGCGCTTGGCAGCACCACGACGCCCAGTCGCTGCGCCCCGGGCAGGGCGACCGCGCAAGCGGCGCTCACCCACTCGTGTCGCGCGAGCAATTGCTCGAGCTGCGGCAGCGACAGGCGCTTGCCTTCCACCTTCACCACGCGGTCGAGCCGCCCGCGCAGCAGGAAACGGCCGTCGTGGAGAAATTCGGCGGCGTCGTCCATGCGGTAGCGCCGCTCGGCGAGGTACGGCGAATCGAGCAGCAGCGCGCCATCTTCGCCAAGCGCTAGCTCCATGCCGGGGAACGGGGTCCAGGCGTCCTCGCGCGCGGAGCCGTCGCGGCTGCGCCAAGCGACGCCGCCCGTCTCGGTGCTGCCAAACACTTCCACGGGTGCACGGCCAAATGCGACGCGGTAGCGCGCCGCCGCCGCGGCATCGAGCGGGCCGCCGGAGGAGAAGATGAGCTCGGGCGGGCGCCATTCGCTGAGCGGCAGCAGATCCGGAAAGCGCGCGAGATGCGCGGGCGTCGAGACAAGAACATACGGTCCTCGCTTCTCGGCGCAGGCGCGGAGCTGCAGCGGATCGGCGAGCGTCGTCTCCTCCACCGGCCGGCCGGCACGAAGCGGCCAGAGCACGCGGAAAAGCAGGCCATAGATGTGATAGTGCGGCACCGTCGCCAGCACGCAGGCGCGCGCAAGCGTCGTTCCCCAGAGCGCGTGCAGGTTGTGGATTTCCCGTTCGAGCTGCGCGAGCGTCTTCTCGACCCGCTTCGGCGCCCCCGTACTGCCGGAGGTGTACAACGCCAGGCGGCAATCGACAGCGGCGGGCAGCCGCAACTCGCCCGCTGCCGGACTCGCCGCCTCGATGTCCGCGTCGCCCAGCACGGCGACGTCCGGGCGAGCGAGCATGGCGATGGCATCGGGCTGCAGGTTGGCGGGAATCAGCGCTTCTCGGCCGAGCTCCCAAAGGGCGAGGAGCGCCGTGAGGAAAGCGAAGGGGCGCGAGCAACCGAGCACGGCGCCCTGGCCCGCGCTCTGCTCGAGCGTGCGCGAAAGCCCAGCCGCGCGCGTCGATAGCTCACCCCATGTCAGCGAACGGTCATCGGACCAGCCAAGGCGCTGGGAGGCGGGCAGGTTGAACATCAGCGCACCTGAGGGAAGAGCCGCCGGCGCATCAGCCATTCGCCGGTGAACAGCGCACCCATGGCGATATAGGAAAGGAAGCCGTTATAGAGCGCCCAGATTTCGCGGCTCGACCACACGGCCGTCCATATGGAAACGAGTCCATTCAGGACGAAGAACGCGCACCACACTTGCGTGACCTGCCGGGTGTAACGCACACCGGCGGCCGGCAGGTCCGGGTTCTGCAGGCGAGCGATGCGTTCGACCACCGTCGGCGGCTTGACGAGCGAGAGGCCGAAGACCACCAGGAAGGCGCCGGAAAGCGCGGCCGGATACAGCCGAAGCAGCGTCTCGTCGTTCTGCACCAGCGCGCCCAGGCAGAGCAGCACCAGCGCGGCGATGATGCCGCGCGATACCCAGGACAACTGCCGGAGATATTGCTCGGCATACAGGCGGCGGCGGAAAACGAGAATCGCAATCAGGCCCGCCGCGACTACGCGCGGCTCAAGCCAGATGAGCGCCAGGTAAATGCCAATGGGATACGCCAGCGCCGACGCGAAGCGCGCCACGGCACGCGAAGAAAGCATGGTCAGGAGGCGGCGAGCAGGCGATCGACGGCGGCCATGACGTCGTTGACGGTGCGCACGCTCCGGAACTCGTCGGGCTTGATGCGCTTGCCGGTCATTTCCTGCAGCTTGATGGCGAGATCGACCGCATCGATGCTGTCGAGATCCAGGTCGCGATAGAGGTCCGCCTCGGGCGTGACGCGCGCCGGGTCGATTTCAAAGGTGTCGGCGAGGAGCTCGCGCAGGCGCGAGAGGATTTGTGTCTGGGTCATGCGGCGGCTCCTTGCGAGCGGATGAGATCGGCGAGCGTGCGCACGGAGCGGAAGTGCTCGCGGATGCGCTGGTCGCCGCGCTCGAACTGCAGGCGATATTTTTTCTGCAGGGCGACGCCGAGCTCGAGCGCATCGATCGAATCGAGCCCGAGCCCCTCGTCCGCGAAAAGCAGCATGTCATCGCCGATGTCGTCGGGACGGATTTCCTCGAGGTGCAGCACCTCGACCACGAGGCACTTCAGCTCACGCAGCAAGTCGCTCATGGCCCTGGAGATGATCGATGAAATAGCGTTCGAGAATGCTGGTCAGGCTGCGCGCGCCGGCGCCTTTCGTTGGCAGCAGCGCGGCGGCCGAGGTGCAGGGCAGCGCCTCCAGCGTGATGCAGAAGGCGCGCGCCGGCATCTGGTACCACTTGGCGCCGCGCGCGAGCACCCGCGGCTCGCAGCCGAGGATCACCGGCAAGATCGGCACGCCGGTGGCGAGCGCGATATGCGCCGCGCCGCGCGCGAAGTGGAGCGGCGTACCGGGCCGCGTGCGCGTGCCTTCTGGAAAGATGATGAGCGGCAGGCCCTGCGCCAGACACGCGGCGCAGTCGGGAACCAGCGCTTGCGGATCGTCGTTACGGATGTAGCCGGCGGCGCGCACCACGCCACCGAAGAAGGGGTTCGACCAAAGCTTGCTCTTCACGACGCACACCGCATCCGGGATATGCGCGATCAGGACGACGATGTCGAGGTAGCTCGGGTGATTCGCGAGCACCAGCAGGGCGCCGCTGGGGCGCAGCGAGGCGAGATTGCGCGCTTCGATTCGCAGGATGCGCAGCGCCTGGAGTGCGGCGAGGAGCGCGAGGAACGAATGGCGCACGAGCACCCGTGCGCGCCGCTCGTGCGCTGACCGGCCGCCGGGCAGGAGCCGCAGCAGCGGGAAGACCACGAGCGAAAAGCCGATCCCGCCGATGCCGAAGAGGGCGAAGCAGACGCCGGCCACGGCGCTCCGCCAGGCGGCGCTAAGCATGAGATTCGGCCTTCCAGGACCAGGCGCGCCCGACGCCCTGCCAGGTCGAGGCGACGCCGTCGCCGACGCAGGCGAGGAACGCCTGGGTCGCGCCTTCAGCGTCCTCGTCGGCCTCGCTCGCCTGCCAACTCATGACGACCGGTCGCGTCGCTGCCTTAGCGTCGAGGCGCACGGCGATGCCATGCGCCACACGCGGCGAATCGACCAGCGGCCGATAAAGCTCTGGCGGCGGTTCATCGGCGTAGGTGAGCACCACCGGGCCGTCGGCGCCATCCCATGCTTGGGCGGCGGCTTCGACGAGCGCCATGGGGAACGTGTCCTCCCCGGCCGCGAGGGCGCTTGAAGCCGAGCGGTCCTTGCGCGCCATGCCATAGAGGCCGATCGCGGCATTGAGCACCGAGAGACTGAACGCCATCGGCGAGGGCATCTCGTCGTGCGCAAGCTGCGAGAGCAGTTCCGCGCTGCGCGCAAGCTCGCCATGCCGCGAGGCGAAAATCGTCCGCACGTCTTCGCCCGGCCGTACACAAACATGAGCGACGTGCAAAGCGATGCGATCGAGTAGCGACAAGCGTCGCCGGATCTGCGGATCGATGAAGGCCACCTGCGGAGAGGCCTCCTCGTCTGTCGCTCGCCAGGCGGCCCACGAGACCACCGGCAAGGCGACCTGCGACTCCATGAATTCCCCCCTCAAGCTGCCGCGCTACGTTGGCGCGACCCCACTTTTATGCGCGCCCGATGATACGCCGTTCAAGCGCGAACGGCACCCCAGCCGTGCCGGCCGAATGGCCGCTCGTCAGGCGTCGCCGAGCGGGCGAGCTGCGCGGATAATCCTGGGCGCCCGCAGCGGCGGCAAAAAGGAGGCACGAATGAAGACGATGTGGCGCATCAGCTGGGCGCTTCTCATCGCAGCGCTAAGTGCAGGCGGGGCATTCGGCCAAGGCTATCCGTCGCGGCCGGTGCGCCTCATCGTGCCCGCGAGCCCCGGCGGCGCGAGCGATCTCGTGGCGCGCATCCTCGCGCCATCGCTCTCAGCCGAGCTCGGGCAGCCCTTCGTCGTCGAGAATCGAGTCACCTCGGGCGGCATCATCGCCACGCAGCAGGTGGCCGACGCGCCCGCCGACGGGCATACGCTGCTTGTCACCTTCGATACCTTCGCCGTCAATCCGTTTCTTTACCGAGAGCTGAAATGGGATCCGTTGCGGGACTTCGCCCCGCTCATGCAGGTGTGCCGCTATCCGCAGGTGCTCGTCGTGCACCCGAGCCTAGGGGTGAAAACCGTGAGCGAGTTCGTCGCCCTGGCGAAGGAGCGCGGCGCGCAGCTCAACTACGGCTCGGCCGGGCCCGCGTCCTCGAGCCGGCTCGCCTATGAGCTCTTCAAACAGGTGGCGGGCATCGACACGGTACCGATCCACTACCGCGGCGGTGGGCCGGCGATGCAGGACCTGGTCTCGGGGCAGGTGCAGGTCATGCTCATCCAGGGCGGCGGCGCCATCGCCCAGCACGTCAAGGCGGGCAAATTGACCGCCCTTGCGGTTAGCACCGGCCAGCGCTCCAAGTTCTATCCCGGCCTGCCGACCATCGGCGAAACCTATCCCGGGTTCGAGTCGCAATCCTGGGCAGCGATCTTCGCGCCTGCACAGACCCCCCAACCCGTCCTCGAGCGCCTGCACCTGGCGCTCGCGAAACTGCTCGCCGATCCGGCCGTTCGCGAGCGCCTGGAAGGCCAGAGCTGCGAGATCATCGGCGGCAGCCCCGAGGCTTTGACCGAGCTCGTGAAGTCCGAGCAGGCAAAGTGGGGGCGCCTGATCCGCGAGATGAAGATCACCGTCGACTGATGGCTGAGCGCAACTATCCCGATCTCCATGAGCATCTCGAGACGCTCGAGAAGGCGGGGCTCCTCATCCGTGTGTCGCGCGCCATCAACAAGGACACGGAGATGCACCCGCTTGTCCGCTGGCAGTTCCGCGGCGGCATCGCCGAGAAGGACCGCAAGGCCTTCCTCTTCTCCAACGTCACGGACAGCAAAGGCCGCAAGTTCGACATTCCTGTCGTGGTCGGCGCCTTGGCGGCGAGCCGGGAAATCTATCGCCTCGGCATGGGGTGTCCGCTCGAGAAGATCAACGAGGTCTGGACGCGCGCCATCGCGCAGCCGGTCGCGCCGCGCGTGCTAACCAAAGCGCCATGCCAGGAGACGGAAGTTTCCGGGCTGGAGGCGCTGCCGATCCCGATCTCGACGCCGGGATGGGACATCGCGCCTTTCACCACGCTCTCGCAATACATCACCAAGGATCCCCAGACGGGGGTGCAGAACATGGGCATTTACCGCGGCCAGGTGAAAGCGCCGCGGCGGCTGGGAATGAATCCGTCGCTCGAGCTCCGTCCCGGGATCTACACCCACTGGCAAAAGGCGAAGAAGAAAGGCGAGAAACTCGCCGCGGCCGTGATCCTCGGCGCGCCGCCCTGCGTCGCGTTCACTTCGGCGCAGAAGGTGCCCGAGACGCTCGATGAGCTGCACGTCGCCGGGGGCCTGGTGGGCGCGCCGATCAACGTCGTCAAAGCGCGCACGGTGGATCTCCTCGTCCCGGCGGAAGCGGAGATCGTCGTCGAGGGTTATATCGACACGGAGTTCCTCGAGCCCGAGGCGCCGTTCGGCGAGTCGCACGGGCACGTGAATTTGCAGGAGTACAACGCTTTCATGGAGGTCACGTGCATCACGCGACGGCGCGATGCGATCCTCACTTCCATCATTTCGCAGGTGACGCCGAGCGAATCGAGCTTGATCAAGCGGGTCGCGCTCGAGCCGCTCTATACGCATCACCTGCGCCATGCGCTTGGCATCCAGGGCGTGAAGCGCGTCTCGATGCACGAGCCGCTCACCAACCTGCGCAAGGTGGTCGTACTGATCCTCGAGCGCAACATGCCGAGGACCGAAATCTGGCGCGCCCTCTACGGCGCCGCGGCGTGGAACCGGGCGGCGGGCAAGTACATCGTCGCGGTGAACGATGACATCGATCCGGATAATGCCGATGCACTCCTCTGGGCGATGTCCTATCGCGCGAATCCCGCGCTCGATCTTGAAATCCTGCGCCATCGCGACCAGGGCCATGGGCCGCGCAGTCAGCGAAACGCGGGCGAGGACGCCTCCGTGCTCATCGACGCGACGCTGAAGGAGGATTTCCCGCCCATCTCGTTGCCCAAACGCGAATACATGGAGCGCGCTCGCGCCATCTGGGACGAGCTCGGCCTGCCGGCGCTCAAACCGGAGGCGCCTTGGTACGGCTATAGCCTCGGCGAATGGCCGGCCGACCTGGACGAAGCCGCACAGGCGGCGGTGCGTGGCGACTATTTCGCGACCGGTGAGAAGCTCGTCGCGCGGCGCCGCCGCGATGTCGGCATGAATACCGAGGTGCGCACGCTCGGCGCCCGGCACACGGAGTCGGACGAATGAAACGCTCGCTGCTTCTTTTGCTACTGGTCGTTACTGGCGCAGCGCTGGCGCAGCCGGCCGGTCTTCCGACGCGCAATGGGCTGCCGACGCTCGCGCCGATTCTCGAAAGGGTGACGCCGGCGGTCGTCAACATCGCCGTGCTGCAAAAGAGCCCGGAGGAAGAGAACCCGCTGATGCGCGATCCCTTCTTTCGGCGTTTCTTCGGCATGCCGCAGCAAAGCGAGCCGCAGATCGCCGCCGGCTCGGGGGTGATCGTCGACGCGAAGAATGGCTACGTCATCACCAATGCTCATGTCGTGAAGGATGCGCGCGAAATCCAGGTGACGCTGAAGGACAACCGGCGGCTGCCCGCGAAGCTGGTGGGCGCCGACCCGGGCACCGACATCGCGCTGCTGAAGGTCGAGCCGAAGGATCTGGTGCAGGCTCGCTGGGGCGATTCGGATGCGTTGCAAGTGGGCGACTTCGTCATGGCGATTGGCAATCCGTTCGCCCTCGGGCAGACGGCGACCTCCGGGATCGTCTCGGCGCTCGGGCGAAGCGGCCTGTCGGTCGAGGGTTATGAGCACTTCATCCAGACCGACGCGCCCATCAATCCCGGCAATTCCGGTGGGGCACTGGTCGATCTCAAGGGCGAGTTGATCGGTATCAACTCGGCGATCATCGGGCCCGCGGGCGGCAACGTCGGCATCGGCTTCGCCGTGCCCTCCGTCATGGCACGCGCCGTCATGGACCAACTGATCAAATTCGGGGAAGTGAGGCGCGGGCGGCTCGGCATTGCGATGCAGGCGCCGGTAGGCGTGGCGGAAGGTGCCCAGATTACCGACGTGGAGGCGAATTCTCCGGCGGCGGCGGCCGGACTGCGGAAGGGCGACATCGTCACGGCGCTCAACGGTCATCCGGTGCGCGGCCCCGCGGAACTGCGCGCTCGCCTGGGGGTGGTCCCGGTCGGCGAAACGGTCGAGCTCAAGGTGCAGCGCGGCAAAGAATCGCAGGTGCTCCAGGCCCGCATTGCGGAAGTAGAAAAGGGACAGACGGCGGGCGGCGGCCAGACGGTGCCGGAGCTCGCCGGCGCGTCGCTTACGGAAGTCGAGCGCCGCGGCCTGCCGGGGCGTAATCGCGCGGTGCGCGTGAACACCGTCGAGTCCGGCTCGCCGGCGTTCCAGCATGGCATCCGCGGGGGCGACGTGATCATCGGGGTCAATCAGCGACGCGTGACGACCGTGCCGGACCTCTCCAAGGCACTGCGCGGTTCAGGGCGCCTCGCGCTCAACGTCGTGCGCGGCGACTTTCTGCTGACAATCCAGCTGCGCTAAACAGGGACTGTCCCTATTTATTCGCGGGAGCGAGCGATTTTCTTGACGTCGGGCAGCCGGCGTAGCGAGCGCATGACGCGCGCCAGGTGCTGGCGGTTCGCGACCTCGATGACGAAGTGCATGGTGGTGAATAGCGCGCGGTCCTCTTCGGTCGCGATGGAATCGATGTTGGAGCCGGCTTCCGCGATCTGTGAGGCCACGCGCGCGAGCACGCCGCGCTGGTTCTCGACCGTGACATGCACCGCCGCTTGGAAAAGGCGCGTCGTGCGAAGGTCCCATTCGACGTCGAGCCACTGATCGGGCTCGTTGCGGCGCGAGCGCACGATCGACTGGCAGTCCGACTGGTGGACCACCAGCCCCTGCCCCTTCTTGATCGAGCCGACGATCGCATCGCCCGGGATTGGGCGGCAGCAGGTCGCGAGCTGGACCGCCATGCCCTCGGTGCCGCGGATCGTGACGCTCGTGCCGAGCGCTTCCTCGCGATTCGGGTCGGCGTGCTTGAGGAGCCGCCGCGCGACGACCGCGGGCAGGCGCTTGCCAAGGCCGATGTCGGCGAGGAGCTCCTCCTTCGAGCGCGCGCCGCCATCGCGTACCACCCGCTCCCAGCTCGCCTCGTCGACTTCGGCGAGCGAACCCTTGAGCGCGCGCAGCGCCTGGTCGAGGAGCCGCTCGCCGAGGCTCGCGGACTCCTCGTATTGCATGGTCTTCAGGAAGTGGCGGATGTTCGAGCGCGCTTTGGCGGTGCGCACGTACTGCAGCCAGCCCGGATTAGGCTTCGCATGGCTTGCGGTAATGATCTCCACACGGTCGCCGCTTCGCAGCTCCTGGCGCAGCGGCACGAGCTCGCTGTTCACCTTGGCGGCGACACACCGGTTGCCGATGTCGGTATGCACCGCGTACGCAAGATCAACGGGCGTCGCGCCGCGCGGCAGGGAAAGGATCTTGCCCTTGGGCGTAAACACGTAGACCTCGTCGGGGAAGAGGTCGACCTTGACGTGCTCGAGAAATTCGCGCGGATCGCCCGACTGATTCTGGATCTCGAGCAGTGATTGCAGCCAGCGATGGGTCTGCTTCTGCAGGTCGGAAAGCTGGTCGGTCTCGTCCTTGTAGAGCCAATGCGAGGCGACGCCGGCTTCGGCGAGGCGGTGCATCTGCTCGGTGCGCACCTGCACCTCGACCGGCACGCCGAAAAGGCCGATCAGGTCCGTATGGATCGACTGGTAGCCGTTGCCCTTCGGGATCGCGATGTAGTCCTTGAACTTGCCCGGGATCGGCTTGAAAAGGGAATGCAGTGCGCCCATCGCGAGATAACAGGTGGGTACATCCTTGACGATCACGCGGATGCCGAAAATATCGTGCACTTCCGAGAAGCTGAGGTGCTTCTCGATCATCTTGCGATACGTCGAATACACGTGCTTCTCGCGGCCGTGGACGGTGGCCTCGATGCGGCTCTCGGCAAGCTTCTTCTTCACCGCGTCGAGCGTCTTGCCGATCATCTCACGGCGATTGCCGCGCGCCGCTTTGGTCGCCTTGGCGAGCACGCGGTAGCGCATCGGGTAGAGGTGCGAGAACGCGAGCTCCTGCAGCTCGTGGTAGAGCGTGTTGAGGCCCAGGCGATTGGCGATCGGCGCATAGATCTCCATCGTCTCGCGCGCGATGCGCCGGCGCTTCGCCGCGTGGACGGCGCCGAGCGTGCGCATGTTGTGAAGCCGATCGGCGAGCTTGATCAGGATGACGCGCACGTCGCGCGCCATCGCGAGCAGCATCTTGCGGAAGTTCTCCGCCTGCACGTGCTCCGCCGACTGAAACTCGATCTGATCGAGCTTCGAGACGCCGTCGACTAGGTCGGCCACCGGTCGGCCGAAGGTATCGGCGATCTCGTCCTTGGTGACCGAAGTGTCCTCGGTGACGTCGTGCAGGAGCGCGGCCATGAGCGTCTGGCCGTCGAGATGCCAGTCGGCGAGGATCTCGGCGACGGCGAGCGGATGCGAGATGTATGGATCGCCCGACTGCCGCGTCTGCCCCGCGTGCGCCGCTTCCGAGAAGCGATACGCCTCTTCGAGCCGCGCGATGTCCTTCGGCTTCAGGTAGCCGAAGCGCGGCGACTCGGCGAGGGCGGCGGCGGTGGCCATGGGGTCAGCTTAATCCCTGTTACATCGGGCCCTGACCCCGGGTTTTACAAGCCGGGTGGCGAGGCCGGCGTGGCGTTCCTCTTCAGGACCTCGGTGCCGACTTTGCCGGTGGCGATCTCGCGAAGCGCGATGACGGTCGCCTTGTCCCGGTTGGGCTCGACGAGCGGCGAGGCGCCGGCGCCGAGCTGACGCGCGCGGTAAGTCGCAGCCAGCGTGAGGTGGAAGCGGTTCGGAATTCTCTTCAGGCAATCGTCGACGGTGATACGGGCCATGCGGTGTGCGCTCTCAGGAGTTGGCGCGCTCGCGGGCGATGATGCTCGCGAGCTCGCGTCGGGCGGTTTCGAAGTCCTTGTTAATTATAGCGTATTTGAAGTCCCCCGCGTGAGCGAGCTCCTCCTTGGCGTTTGCCACGCGCCGGCGGATCACCGCTTCGCTGTCCTGCCCGCGAGCGCGCATGCGCCGCTCGAGCTCCTCCACCGATGGCGGCAGGATGAAGATGCCGACGCAATCCGGATAGAGACGGCGCACCTGGTCGGCGCCTTGCCAGTCGATCTCGAGAACGATGTCCTCGCCGTTCGCCACGGCGTCAAGGATGACGCGTTTCGCCGTGCCGTAATGGTTGCCGTGCACCTCGGCGCTCTCGAGAAATTCGCCGCGCTCGCGCATCGCCCGGAAGGTCGCCTCGTCGACGAAGTGGTAATCGACGCCGTGTCGCTCGCCCGGACGCGGTGCGCGCGTGGTGTACGAGATCGACGCCTTTAAACTCGGGTCGGCGCCCATCACCGCGTCGATGAGCGAGGTTTTGCCCGCGCCCGAGGGGGCGGTGACGACGAAAAGCGTGCCCTTTCGCTTGCGGCTCGCGCCGCTCATTCGATGTTCTGCACCTGCTCGCGCATCTGCTCGATCAGAAGCTTGAGCTCGAGCGCGCAATCGGAGATTTCCTGGCTTGCCGCCTTCGAGGCGAGCGTATTCGCCTCGCGGTTCAATTCCTGGGCGAGGAAGTCGAGACGCTTGCCGACCGGGGAGCCGCGGCCCGCCCCTTCCGCGAGCGTGCGCTCGACTTCGCCGAGATGCGCATCGAGCCGCGTCAGCTCCTCGTCGACATCCGCCTTGGTCGCGAACACCGCCAGCTCGGCGCGCACGCGGTCGTCGTCTGCCGAGCCGAGCGCTTCGCGCAACCGGTCGGCGAGCTTCGCCTGGTAGGCGGCCACGGACTGGGGCACGAGCGGCGCCACGTCGCGTAAGCGCCGCCGCATGGCGGCGACGCGCTCGCCCACCGCCGCGGCGAGCTTCGCTCCCTCGCGGCTGCGCGAGCCGACGAGCTCCTCCAGTGCCTGGCGCATCAGCTCGGCTGCGAGCCGTCGCGTCGCGGCTTCGTCGAGCGGTGCTTCACTCATCACGCCCGGCCAGCGCAGCACATCGGCGACGCGCAGCGGCCCCGCGTGCGGCATCGCCTTCAGCACCTGCGAGGCGAGCTCGCGCAGCTGCGAGAGCGCTTCGACGCTCAATTGCCCGCCCGCAGCACCCGCCGCCTCGTTCAGGAAGACGCGGCAATCGAGCTTGCCGCGCGAGACACGGC
>JBHELS010000169.1:0-7176 GCA_046263015.1 Burkholderiales bacterium
CTGGAGGAGGCGGGCGCGGCGCTGCTCGACTTTCGGCATTCGGGACCGGAAGCCGGCGCAGCGGTGGCGCGCGCGGTCGGCATCCCGGTGATCGGCGGACTGGGTGGCGGCCCCTGGCTCGACGGGCGCATGCGCATGGCGCATGCCGCGATCGGCTACGGCATGCAATGGCTCGATGCGAACGCCGAGACGTACGCGCATGTCGCCGCCATTTCGCTCGGCGCGCTCTCGGCCTATGCCGAAGACGTGCGCGCGGGCCGGCAGCTCAAGGGCCAGCGTGGCTGAAGCGCTCCTTGGCGGCATCCGCACGCATTACGACGTGATCGGCGAAGGCCCGCCGCTTCTCATGTACGCGCCTGGCGGCTTCGACGCCACCATCGACAAATGGCGCACGCAGGGAATCTACGCGCGCGTGAAGCTCCTCGATCATTTGCCGAAGCACTACCGCTGCATCGCGTTCGATCGGCGCGAGTGCGGCAGCTCCGGCGGGCGCGTCGAGCTCATCACGTGGGCGCATTACGCGCGGCAGGGGAAGCTCCTCCTCGAGCACCTCGGCATCGAGCGGGCGCATCTCATGGGCGGGTGCATGGGCTGCTCTTGCGTGATGGCATTCGCGGTCGACTATCCGCAGGCCACGCTCAGCATGCTGCTGTGGTGGCCGGTGGGCGGCGCCAAGTACCGCATCAAGGCGCACGAGCGCTTCAGCGCGCATCTCGCTTTTGTGCGCGCTTCGGGGCTCGAGGCCGTCGTCGCGCACGTGCGCAAGGAAGGCAAGGCGTTCAATGCCGATCCGCGCGGCGGGCCGTGGGCGTCGCCCATGCGCAGCGATCGGGCATTCGCCGAGGGTTTTGCGAAGCAGGGTGCGCACCAATACGCGACGCTTGTCGAGCGCATGGGCCGGGTGCTTTTCGACCGCGATACGTCGCCGGGCGCAGAGCCCGAAGATCTGATGAAGCTAAACGTCACGGCCCTCATCGTGCCGGGACGCGACGAGTCGCACGCGACGTCAGCCGCGCGCTATCTCGAGGAATGCCTGCCGAAGTCGCAGTACTGGGATGTGCCGCCGGACGCGCAGACCGAAGCAAACGCGCCCAGGCGGCTGCTCGACTTCCTCAATTCCGTACCAAGTACGTAATACTTTGGAGCGGCAGCACGAGTTCGGGCTCCGTCCCCGAATTACTGCCAGGCGCGGTTATCGACCGTGTTCTCGTAGGTCGCGCCGCTCGGCACGAGTCCCCAGTCGCGCGTCCATTCATACGTGTGCTGAAAGCGCTCGCGTGTGTAGGGCTCGGGCGGGGCGTTGAGAATGCGGGCGACCTTCAGGTCCTTTGCCTCCAGCATGCCGCCCGCTTCTTGCACCAGGTAGTGCGCGTACTTGCCGGGATTCTCCTCGATCGCGCGCGCGGCTTCGGCTTCTGCGTCGAACATTTTGCGAAGCGTTGGCCCGTCGAGCTCGTCGCCCGCCGCTTCGCTTCTCGTCGAGTGCGATTCCATCAGGACGCGCAGTCCCTGCTCTTCCGCGACGCTGATCCACGGTTCCATCAGGCTCACGGCGGCGACCTCGCCGCGCTTTAGCGCTTCGATGCGCTCGCGCATCGTGCCGGCGAAGGTCGTCTTGATCTGCTCGCGCTTGAGGAAGCCGTCGAGCAGCTTGAGCGTCGTGAAATGGGAGCCGTTGAACGGGCTTACGCCGATCGGCTTGCCCTTCAGTTGCTCCGGCTCGTAGATGCGCGACTTCGGGTCGGTGACGATGGCGAAAGTCGACATGGCCGAGCCGAGCGCCACGATCTTGGCCGGCCGGTGGCCTTTTTCGGCGGTGGACTCGACCGCGCGCTTCATCACGCCCCACTCGCACATGCGGAACTGGTCGCACGCGCCCTGGTCGTAGAGCGTCTCCATCGTGCGCTCGAAGATATTGGCGCGCAGCGCCTGGTGGTCGGAATCCTTCTGCCCCGAGCCGGGCGTCTTGATGATCTCGACGTCGAGCCCTTGGTCGCGGAAATAACCCTCATCGCGCGCCACGAGCAGCGGCAGATCGTGGATCGCGTTCATCATCGATGCCTTGACCTTCTTCATCGCAATCTCCTAGATCGGGGACGGAGCCCGAACTGGATCGGGCTCCGTCCCGGAATTAATTCGGGCTCCGTCCCCGAATTCAGCGCCAGGCGCGGTCGTCGACAGTGTTCTCGTAGGTGGCGTTGGAAACCGTCATGTTCCACTTCACGGTCCAACGGTAGGTGTCGTCCCAGCGCTCGCGGGTGTAGGGCTGCGGTGCGGCGTGCAGCAGCCGCCACGTTTGGAATTCCTCGGGCTTGAGAAGCCCACCGGTTTCGCGCACGAAGTAGTGGACGTACGGACGCGGGTCCTTCTCGATTCTCTCGACCGCTCGCGCCTGGGCGCGGAACATCTTCTTCAGCGTCTCGGCGTCGAGCTCGTCTCCCGCGGCTTCGGCGCGCGTCGAGTGCGACTCGATGAGGATGCGCATGCCCCACTTCTGCGCGACGCTGATCCACGGCTCCATCAGGCTCGCCGCCGTCACCTTGCCGTCGCGCACGGCCTCCAGGCGCTTGAGCATCGAGCCGGCGTTGGTGCGCTTCAAATGCTCTTGCTCAAGGAAACCCTCCATCATCTTGAGCGTCGTGAAGTCGGAGCCGTTGTTCGGTGTCACCGCGATTTGCTTGTCCTTCAGCATTTCCGGCTCGTAGATCTTGGAATTGGGGTTGACGACGATCGCGAACTTGGACATCGAGGCGCCAAGCGCAACGATCTTTCGACCGCGCAGGCCTTGCGCGTTCGCCTCGACCGCGCGCTTCATGATGCCCCACTCGCACATCCGGTACTGGTCGATGCCGCCTTCGTTGTAGACGGAATCGAGCGGACGGTCGAACACCGAGTCGAACTTGACAAAGTGCGACGTCGTCACCTGCGCCATGCCGGGCGTGGTCACGAATTCCACATCGAGGCCTTCGTCCTTGAAGTAGCCTTCGTCGCGCGCGACGAGCACCGGCAGGTCGTGCACGGCGTTCATGGTCGCGATGCGCGGCTTCGCTCTTTCCTTGGTTGCGACGGTCATGCGCTCCTCCTCGAGAGTCGAGCGGAAAAGTTTAGCAGCCGCAATCGACGCCGGCGGTTACCGCGAGCGCCTCGCGATACCAGGCGGGCGGGATGTCGTCCTCGCTCACCTGCTCGAGCGGCTTGAAAACGCGAAAGTGGTAGTGCTTTCGTTCCGCTGTCCAGAACGCGACCACGGTGCTAAGCGCCGGGAAACCCGGTTGACCGCTCTCGAGCTCGGTGACGAGCACCGTGCTTTGGCTGTCGAGCGCGAAGCGCCCTCGCACCCAGCGTTTGACCCGGGCTGCCGCATCGGCGCGATCACGGTTCTTCTGGAACGGCGCGAGCATGAGAAACTCGCCCCATTATGGACAAAGTAGTGGCGGCGGTAAGAACGGCACCCGGGAAAACCGAGCTGCGCGAATTCCCGATGCCGGAGATCGCGCCCGATAGCGCGCTCATGAAGATGGAGGTTGCCGGTATCTGCGGCACTGACGTCAAGCTGTACAAGACGCCACCGTCGCCCGCGCCGGTGATCATGGGCCACGAGAACATCGGCGTCATCGCCAAGGCGGGGCGCGAGTTCACCCGCCGCAAAGGCTTCAAGGAAGGCGATCTCGTCTTCGTCGAGCACTACGTGATGTGCGGCAAGTGCGAGTGGTGTCATGCCGGGCAGTACCGCCATTGCGAGAACACCGATTGGCGCAACAACCCCGAGGGCATCCGCTACGGCTACACCTCCGCCGAGCGCGCGCCGCATCTGTGGGGCGGCTTCGCACAATATGTATATCTGCCGTGGAACGCGGTGATCCACCACGTGCCGCAAGGCGTCACGGCGGAGCTCGCCGGTCTCGTCACGCCGATGGCGAACGGCGTCGAGTGGTCGCTCTTCGACGGCGGCGTCGGCTACAACTCCGCCGTGCTGATCCAGGGCCCCGGTCAGCAGGGGCTCTCGCAGACGGTGATCTGCAAGCAGGCCGGCGCCTCGCTCATCATCGTCACCGGCACGAAGAAGGACAAGGCGCGGCTTGCGGTCGCGAAGGAGCTCGGCGCCGATCACGTCATCGACGTCGATGCGGAAGATCCGCTCGCGCGCATCAAGCAGATCACCGGCGGCAAGGGTGTCGACGTGGTCCTCGACTGCACCGCGGGCGCGGGCACGATCCCGATCCTGCTCGGCGTCGAGGCGATGAAGCGCAAGGCGGGAACAATGGTGGTGCAGGGCGAGCTGAAGGAGTTCCCGAATTTCCCGCTCGAGCGCATCACGGTGAAGGCGATGACGCTCAAGAGCGCGCGCGGCCACAGCTACAAGGCGTGCGAGCTCGCGCTCGCGCAATTGGCGTCGAAGCGCTTTCCGCTGCAGAAAATCACCACGCATCGCTTCGGCCTAAAGGACGTCGACCTGGCGATCAAATCGGTCGGCGGCCACGGTGTGCCCGACGTGATCCACGCGTCGCTCATGCCCTGGCTGTAGTCGATGCCGCTTCGCGGCGCGATAGTTAGCGCGTGAGGCTGCCCGGACTGCAAGCGCTGCGCAGCCGCAACTACGTCCTCTACCTCGTCGGGCATTTCACGTCGCAGACGGGCGCGTGGGTCGAGCAGACCGCCGTCTCGTGGATCCTCTATGAGCTGACGGGCTCCGCGGTGCTGCTGGGCCTCGCGGGTCTCGCACGCGCGGCGCCCACCATTGCGCTCGCGCTGGTCGGCGGCGCGGTGGCCGATCGCCTGCCGCGCCGCGCGATGCTTTACTTCACGGAGTCGACGATGCTCGCGACTTCTCTCGCGATCGGCTTCCTCGCGTGGAGCGCGAGGCTCGAGTACTGGCATCTGTACGTGCTCAGCTTCGTGAATGGCACGTTGTCGGCATTCTCGGTGCCCGCGCGCCAGGCGCTCTTCGCCGGGCTCGTGCCGCGGAGCGCCATGCAGAGCGCGGTCACGTTCAACGCCGTCGCGGTGCGCTGCGGCGTTTTCGTCGGCCCGTCGATCGGCGGCGCGGCGCTCGCTTACGGCAGCTACGCGGCGCCGTTCTGGATCAACGCCGCGAGCTTCATCGGCATGCTGGCGGCGCTCGCTGCGATGCGCCTGCCGCGCGCCGAGCCGCACTCGCAGGCGGCGCCCGCGACCCTGTGGCACGGGATGATGGAAGGCCTGCGGTTCGTATGGGACCACGCGCCTTTGCGCGTTGCGCTTGCGCTCGAAGTAGTGAGCGGCCTCTTCGGTCACAACATCACGTTGATCACGATCATCGCCAAGGACGTCATCGGCACCGACGCTCAGGGCCTTGGCTGGCTCCTTTCGGCGCTCGGCGCGGGCGGCATGACGGCGATGATCTTCATGGTGTTCGCGCAGCTCACCCAGCACATGCGCGTCATCCTCTACGCCGGCGCGATCTACAGCGTGCTCCTCGCGGGCTTCGCGCTCTCGCCTTGGCTGCCGCTTTCGGCCGCGCTCCTCTTTCTGCTCGGCACCGGCGACGGCATCTGGGGCGTCAATCGCAACACGCTCGCCCAGACCCTGGTGCCCGATGCGCTGCGCGGCCGCGTCATGTCGGTCGTGGTGCTCACCACTCGCGGCAGCGCGCCGCTCGGTCGCCTTCAGGCGGGTTTCGTCGCCGACATCGTCGGTGCTCCGGTGGCTACGCTGGTCGGCGCGGCGGTGATCGCGGCCGCTATAGCCCGGTGGTGGAGGTTGCGCCTCGCGCACGCGTAGCGGCGCTCGCCCGCGTGCTTCGCTGGCTGGGCGGCGCACTACAATCGGCGGTTTCGAGGAGGCTCCATGGCGAACTGGCGTATCGAAGGGCAGTACATGGAAACCTGCAATTGCATGTTTGTCTGTCCATGCATCGGTTCCAATCTCACCGCGCGCCCGAGCGAAGGCGACTGCAAGGCCGCCATCGCGATGCGCATCGACAGGGGAGAGAAAGACGGGGTGCGGCTCGACGGGCTCTCGTTCATCGTCCTGCTGCATTCGCCGGGAGCGATGGCCGAGGGCAACATGACCGTCGGCCTGATCGTCGATGGACGCGCGTCGGATGCACAGGTGAAGGCGATTGGCGACATCGCGACCGGCGCCGTTGGCGGACCGATGGCAGCGTTGGCGCCGCTGGTCGGCAAGGTCGCGGGGGTGGAAAAGCGGCCGATCCGCTTCGAGCAGGAAGGCATGAAGTTCCACGTCAGCGCGGGCGAGCTGATCGATCAATCGCTGGAAGGCATTGGCGGACCCGCCCGTCCCGGCGAGCCGATCTACCTCGACAACACCTGCCACCCGGTGAACAGCCGCCTCGCGCTCGCCAAGGCGAAGAAGAGCCGCTTCAACGCCTTCGGCATTCGCTGGGACGACGCGAGCGGCACTCGCAACGGTCACTTCGCGCCATTCGCATGGAGCGGCTAGGCACCGAGCGGTATTGATGCAGATCATTCCTCTCTCCTCCGGACTCGCCGCCGAAATCCGCGGCGTCCATGTCTCGCGTCCTTTGGGTGATGAGACTTTCGGGCGCATCCGCGACGCTTGGCACGAGCATCTCGTGATCGTGCTGCGCGGCCAGGACCTGGACGAGGAGGCGCAGGTGCGCTTCGCCGAGCGCTTCGGGCCGCTGTCGCCGATCCACACCGACCATCATTCGCCGACCAACAAGGCGGTGATGTACATCGGCAATCGCAAGAAGGACGGCAAGCTCGTGGGCGCGCTGCCGCTCGGCGAGATGCAGTTCCACAGCGACCAGTGCTACAAGGAGCGGCCGGCGATGGGCACGATGCTCTACGCCATCGAGATCCCGGCCGAGGGCGGCAACACGCTTTTCGCCAACGCCTACAAGGCCTATGAAGCGTTGCCGGCGGAGGTGAAGCAGCGCATCGACGGGCGCAACGCGGTGCAGGTGTACGACTATGGCGGCGGGGTGCTTGACCGCAAGCACATGGTGAAGCCGGAGGAGGGCGTCTCGTTTGCGCATCCCGTCGCGCGCACGCATCCCGCGACCGCGCGCAGAGCGCTCTACGTCAATCGCCTGATGACGCACCACATCGATGGCTTGCCCGACGAAGAGAGCGAGCGGCTGCTCGCGCTGATGTTCGATACCATCGAGCGCCCGGAATTCATCTACGAGCACCGCTGGCGCGTGGGCGATCT
>JBHELS010000170.1:0-17222 GCA_046263015.1 Burkholderiales bacterium
TTCGCGATGTCGAGCATTACTGGAGCTCGGCAGCGAGCGCGCCCTGGCTCTCGCACATTCGCGCGCCGACCCTCGTGATAAACGCGCGCAACGACCCATTCTTGCCCGAGGCGGCGCTTATCGCGGCGACACGCAATGCGTCGCCCGCGGTAAGGCTCGAGCTTCCGAGCCGCGGCGGCCACGTGGGATTTCGTCCGGGATGGCTGCGGCGGCGACTCTTGGAGTTCTTCCGACCGTGAAACTGCCTGCCGAGATCTTTCGAACCTATGACATCCGTGGCGTCGTCGGCAAAAGCCTTACCGCGCCGATCGCACGCGACATCGGCCGCGCCCTCGGCTCGCTCGGCCGGGAGAAGAACGCGCCCACGTTCGCGGTGTGTCGCGATGGCCGGCTTTCCGGCCCCGAGCTCGTGGCGGCGCTCACCGAGGGAATACTCGCCGCCGGTGCGAACGTGATCGACGTCGGCATGGCGCCGACGCCCATCGCGTATTTCGCAGCGCACGAGCTGGAATGCGGCAGCTGCGTCGCCGTGAGCGGCAGCCACAACCCTCCGCAATACAACGGGCTCAAGATGGTCGTGGCCGGCACGACGCTCTACGGCGATGAAATCCAGCGCCTGCGCACACGCATCGAGGCCGGCGAGCTCGCGTCCGGCGCCGGAAAGCGAAGCGAACACGACGTGCTCGACGCCTACGTGGAACGCATCGCCCGCGACGTCAAGCTCGCGCGGCCGATGCGCATCGCCGTTGACTGCGGCAACGGCGTCGCCGGCATGCTCGCGCCGCGGCTCTACCGACGCCTCGGCTGCGAGGTGACCGAGCTCTATTGCGAAGTCGACGGCCGCTTTCCAAACCATCACCCGGACCCTGCCCAGCCTGAGAACCTGGCCGAGCTCATCCAGACCGTGAAGAACGGCCCGGAGGAGCTCGGGCTCGCCTTCGACGGCGACGGCGACCGGCTCGGCGTCGTCACAAAGGACGGTGAGATCATCTTTGCCGACCGCCAGCTCATGCTTCTCGCGAAGGACGTTCTCTCGCGCAATCCGGGCGCCGAGATCATCTACGACGTGAAGAGCACGCGGCTCCTTGCGCCCTGGATCGAGCGCCATGGCGGCAAGCCCCTCATCTGGAAGACCGGCCACTCGCTCATCAAGGCAAAACTCAAGGAGACCGGCGCGCTCCTTGCCGGGGAGATGTCGGGCCACACCTTCTTCAAGGAGCGCTGGTACGGCTTCGACGATGCCCTCTATGGTGGCGCACGGCTGCTGGAAGTGCTTGCGCGCGAGCGCGACGCTAGCGCTGTCCTGAAGAACCTGCCGAACGCGCCTTCGACGCCCGAACTGCATTGGCAGCTCGAGGAAGGCGAGCCGCATGCGCTTGTTGCGAAGCTGCAAGCCGCCAAGCCCTTCCCAGGCGCCGAGCGCGTGCTTACGATTGACGGCGTGCGAGTTGAATACAAAGACGGCTTCGGGCTTGCCCGCGCCTCGAACACGACGCCGGTGGTCGTGATCCGCTTCGAAGCGGACGACGAGCAGGCACTCGAGCGCATCAAGCGGGATTTTCGCGCCGCGCTGCAACCGCTGAAACCGAATGCGCCGCTTCCTTATTAGCGTAGTTCTAATCGGTGCGAGCTCGAGCGCCGTCGCGGCCTGCCCCGCGCTTCTCGATCGCAACGTGCGCACCCTCGACGAGCGCACGCAGTCGCTGTGTGATTACGCCGGCAAGGTGCTGCTGGTGGTGAATACCGCAAGCCAATGCGGCTACACGCCGCAATACGACGGTCTCGAGGCGCTTTACCGCAAGTACCGCAACCGCGGGCTGGTGGTGCTCGGCTTTCCGTCAAACGACTTCGGCGGCCAGGAGCCCGGCACGAACAAGGAGATTTCGCAGTTCTGCGTCAACGAGTATGCGATCGACTTTCCGATGTTTGCCAAGACCGAGCTCAAGGCAAATACGCTTTATGCCGACCTCATACGGGCGAGCGGCCAGTCGCCGCGCTGGAACTTCCACAAGTATCTGGTCGATCGACGCGGCGCACGCGTGCAAAGCTTCGGCACGCGCGTCGAGCCGAATGATGCAAAGTTGATGAATGCCATTGAACGCCTACTAGAGGAGGAGTCGCAATGAGACTGCTGATCGGTGCAATTTGCCTAGCCTTCGCAGCAACCGGTGCCTACGCCCAGGACAAGGAGAAGGACAAGAAGGCGCCCTCGGCGGCGCAAAAGAAGCAGCAGACGCGCATGAAGGAGTGCAACGAGCGCGCGGCCGACAAGAAAGGCGACGAACGCAAGAAGTTCATGAGCTCCTGCCTGAAGGGCGGTGGCGAAGGCCCGAGCAAAGCGCAGAAGGCGCAGCAAAGTCGCATGAAGGACTGCAACAAGCAGGCAGGCGACAAGAATCTGAAAGGCGACGACCGCAAGAAATTCATGTCGAGCTGCCTGAAAGGCTAAGGCGCGCGAACTATCGCGCCGCGGCGCGGCGCGCGAAGGATTCGAGCGCCTCGGGGGAGCTCTTCTCGCCGCGCCAGACGGCCTCGAGCTCTCGCTCCATGATCTCTCGCGCGTGCCGTGCCTCGGCGGCGCGGGTGGCCAAGAAGGCGAAGAAATTGGTCACACCGACGCCTTGGCGCTCGACCCAGACCCATTGAGCGCTCGCCGGAAGCGCGCGCGACGGGAGGCCCGCATCCTCGTACGACGGTAGCGGCGCAACGCCCAAGTCGAACTTGGCACGCCGCCTGAGCTCGCCCGCAGCGTCGGAAGAAGCCGTGAGCACCGCGCATTCGCCGGCGGCAAAGCGCGCCTCTCCGTCTTCGGCACGGCCAGCGTAAGTGAAGTAGCCCGCTTTTTCCCAGGAAGCAAGCATCGAGGTCCAACGCACCATGAGCTGGGGACTGAGCGTGCCGCCGGAGTTCTCGAGCATGACCCAGGCGGGCGAGGCGGTGGTGTACGCGCATCCTATGCCGGCGTCGGCAAGGCGTCCTAGAACGCTCGCCATTTCGTACCAGGTCTTCGGCGCGACGCGCGGATTCACCTTCGCGCGACGCAGAACGTCGCGGTTGTAATAGAGCACGGGCCGTGCGGTATTGAGCGGCAGGGGGAGCCGCAGCAACGACTTCTCTTGCCTGGCGGAAAGTCGCTCGAGGCTCACGCGAAATTCCGATTGCGCGGCGTTGTACTCGGCGACGTGGCGCTCAAGTTGCGCGCTCATTGCCGGGTCAAGCGCGTGCCAGAGGCGCACCTCGAGGCTCGCGTTCGCCATCGGCGAGCACAAGAGCGCAGCGAGCATTGCAATAACCGCCTTCATATGGGCGGCGAGTATAGTCCGGCCACGATGGCGGCGATCCACGAACTCTCGGCAGCGGAGCTCGCGGCCGCGTACGCGAGCGGCACGCTCTCGCCGGTCGAGGCGACGCGCGCGCAGCTTGAGCGCATCGGCGCTTGGGAGCCGCGCATCAATGCCATGTACCGGGTGAGCGCCGATGCGGCGCTCGCCGAGGCGCGCGCGGCCGAGGCGCGTTGGCGCTCGCGCGCTCCGCGCTCAGCGCTCGACGGCGTGCCGATCACGCTCAAGGAAAACATTTATACCCGAGGCGATCCGGCGCCGATCGGCACGCGTGCCAACGAGGACGCTCCGCCGCAGCGCGCGGATGCGCCGCCGGCCGCCCGGGCGCGCGAAGCGGGCTGCGTGTTTCTCGGCAAGACCACCATGCCCGACTACGGGATGCTCTCCTCCGGCGTCTCGAGCCTGCACGGCATCACGCGCAATCCCTGGCGCCTCGACCGTAATACGTCGGGCTCGAGCTCAGGCGCCGCCGCTGCGGCCGTGGCGGGCTATGCGCCGTTGCATCTGGGCACGGACATCGGCGGTTCGGTGCGGCTGCCCGCCGCGCATTGCGGCATCTTCGCGCTCAAGCCCTCGCTCGGCCGCGTGCCGATCCACCCGCCGTACCTGGGGCGGGTCGCCGGCCCCATGACGCGCACCGTGCTCGATGCGGCGTTGCTAATGAACGAAATCGCGAAACCGGATTTGCGCGACTTCATGTCCCTGCCGCGCGAAGAGCGCGATTACGCCGCTCGGTTGGAAGAATTTCGCCCGGCGGGCTTGCGCATCGGTTTTCTGGCCGAGATGGCCGTCGGCCTCGCCGTAAACCCGGAAGTCCGCCGGGGGGCAGAAGCCGCGGCGCGCGCGCTCGCGAGCGCCGGCTGTGCGGTCGAGCCCATTCGCTCCTTCCTAACCGAAGAGATGCTCGATGGTGTATGCCGCTTTTTCGAGGCGCGCTCGTACAACGACCTCATGCTGCTTCCGGAGGCAAAGCGAGCCAAGGTTCTGCCCTTCATCGCCGAATGGTGCACCGCGCGCGGCGCGGGTTTCTCCGGCCGCGACCTCATGCAAGCCTATACGCAGGTGATGGCGATGCGCGAAGCGGCGGTGGCTGCGAGCCAGCCGTACGATTACCTCCTATCGCCCAGCTCGCCCATCCTGCCGTATGAGGCCGAAAGCCCGGCACCGGGGAATGATCCGCATAACGCGCTGCCGCACATCGCCTTCACCGTGCCTTACAACATGTCGGAGCAGCCGGCTGCTTCGCTCAACTGGGGCTACAGCGCCAATGGCTTGCCGATCGGAGTGCAGGTCATCGGCCGGCGCTTCAATGACGCGGGAGTGCTGGGGCTCGCACGGCTCATGGAGCACTTGCGACCGCCGCAGCGTCCGTGGCCTGAGTAGTCGCGGCTACCGGAGGAGCTCACCCAGGCGCTCTCCTAGCTCTCCCAGGAGCAAAGTGGCGGCGAAAAAAACCGCGGCAAATACGATGGCGCGCGCGCCTCGCTTCCAGCCGCGCGAACGAATGAAATAGAGCGGCAGCGCAACCACGGCGAAGAGCAGCACGCCGGCATTCATCAGCTTACCCGCGTGGTAGCCGTGGTCGGCCTTGTCCACGTGGTACCACCAGAAAAGGAGAATGAGTGACACCGCCGTTTCCACAAGACCGTACGTGCTCATCATCTCGACGCGACCGGTCACCGTCGCCTCCAGCGCGGGACTGAGGAGCGAAATCACGGCAAGCAGGAAGAGGGCGATCGGCTTAGCACCGACCTTCATGCGATGGCTAATGGCGCAAACGTCTCGCCTGGTGCCGAGCCCCGCCGCCGAGTGTCATCCCTGCCATGCTGTCCTAACCTGCCGCCCATCCGATCGTCGGTGATTTTCGCATGCGCCATCGTTCTCACACCGCTCCCCTCCACCACCAACTTGGTGGCAAGGCGCAGATTCGCATTTGCCACGTAAACTAAAGGCATGGAGGCTCTCGACGCTTACGCGATAGACGTGCCGGGCATGCAGGTGCGCGTCCTCGGCAACTGCACGTCGACGAACGACCTGCTCCTCGTGGAGGGACGTGCCAACGTTCTGCTCGCGGCGGAAGAGCAAAGCGCCGGGCGCGGACGGCGCGGGCGGCGCTGGCACTCGCGTCCTGGCAAAGGCGTCACGTTCTCGATGTCGAAGCTGCTACGCCGGCCGCTGCGCGAGTTGGGCGCTCTCTCGCTCGCAGCCGGTGTCGGCGTGGCGCGAGCGCTGCGAGCGCTCGGCGCCACGCAGGTGGCATTGAAGTGGCCGAACGACCTCTTGGTCGGCAAGGCGAAGCTGGGCGGCATCTTGGTACAAACGCGAGGCCGCGCCGAGGGCGTCTTCGCGGTAGTTGGCATCGGTATCAATTGCCGGGAGGATGCAGCGCTCGCGGAGCGCCTACGCCGGCCGGTTGCGGCGCTTGAGCATTATGCGTGCGTAGAGCGAAACCAGCTGATCGGCGCTCTCGCGCGCAGCGTCAACGAGACGCTCGCGCGCTATGAAGAGGGCGGACTCGAGCCGTTGCGCGCGGAGTGGGAGAGCCTGCACGCGCATGCAGGCGCCCGGTTGCGCGTGCGCCTGGCCGACGGGCGCGTGATCACCGGGGTGGCGCTCGGCCTGGAAAGCGATGGTGCGCTGCGGCTGCGAACCGCCGCGGGGGTACGGACGTTGAGCGGCGCGCATGTCGTGTCGGCGAGGCCGGCATGATTCTCTGCATCGACGCCGGCAACTCGCGCGTCAAGTGGGGCTGGCACGACGGCGAACGCTGGACAAGCATCGCCACCGTGTCGCTGATCGAGTTCGCAGCGGCGAGCGACCATGTCAATCCGTTCTCGATCACGCACGAGGCGCCCGAGCGAATCATCATCTCGAATGTCGCCGGCGACGGCGCGCACCAGCTCCTCGTCAACTGGACCAGCATCTTCGACGCGGCGCCCATGTGGCTGCGCGCGGAGGCGGAGCGCTGCGGCGTGAAAAACCGCTACGAGCGGCCGGAGGTTCTCGGACCGGATCGCTGGGCAGCACTGATCGCCGCGCGCGTGCTCCATAACGGCGCCTCGCTCGTGGTGAATGCCGGCACGGCGACCACGGTCGACATGCTCTCCGCCGAAGGCGTCTTCCTTGGCGGTGCGATCCTCCCGGGCGTGGAGCTGATGCGCTTCGTCCTCCACGAGCACACCGGACGCTTGCCGATGCAGGAGGGCAAATACCGCGAGGCGCCGCGTAACACAATGGATGCCATTGAAACCGGCTGCCGGCATGCGCAAGCGGGCGCGGTCGAGCGCATGTATCGCGTGTTCCGCGAAATAGCCCCGGCGCCGCTTTGCATCGTCGCCGGCGGCGCCGGGCGAGCGCTCGTCGACCAGCTCGGCATGCCTCGGCGATATGTCGAAAACCTGGTACTGGACGGCCTCGCGCACATTGCGCTCGCCGACGTGGCCGCCGCCGCAGCGCGTCCTGCGGCACGTAGCGCGCCATGAGAATGCTCTTTCTGCTCCTCGTTCTTGCGAACTTGCTCTTCTTCCTTTGGGCGCGCTACGTGTCGCCGCCCGAAGCCACCGCCGATCCCCGTCCGCAAGCCCGCCAGATCGAGCCCGATAAGGTGAAACTCGTCGCGCCGTCGGAGATTTCCAATGGCGCGGCGCGACCCGCAGTGGCGGTCACGGCGAAATGCGTCGAGTGGGGACGTTTCGCGCTTACAGACTTGCCGCGCGCGGAAAAGGCGCTTGCGCCGCTCGCCTTGGGGACGCGCCTAGTGCAGCGGCGCGCTCAGGAAGCACCCGGCTGGTGGGTGTTTATCGCGCCGCAGCCAACCCGGGCGTCGGCCCTTAGCAAAGCGGCGGAGCTGCAAGCGCTCTCGGTAGAGGATTATTTCGTGCTGCAGGACGAGGGCCCGCTGCGCTGGGCGATCTCGCTCGGCGTCTTTCGCACCGAGGACGCCGCGCTCGCGCGGCTTGCCGCATTACGCAGCCAAGGCGTGCGCAGCGCCCAGATCGGCATGCGCGACACCGTGCTGCCGAAAGTGTGGCTGCAGGTGAAAGGCGTCGACGGACCGCTCTACGCCCGGCTCGCCGATATCGCAAGCAGTGTGGAAGGCACGGAGCTTCGCGACTGCGCACAATAGCGCTCCCAATGTGGCCATGATGCTTACGCACTCGCTGTCCTCTAGCTCAGCAGATGGGCACTACGAAGAAACAGACCGTCCGGGAGTTGCGCCGCCGCCCCACGCGTCTTCAAAGGAGACTCGCTACCCGATCGGCATGCGCCCGCCGCGTATGTGCTGCGCCACGAGCGTGAGCAGCCGGTCGGCCCGCACCGGCTTGGTGAGATAACCCACCGCGCCGAGCGACTTGCCGCGGGGTTGGCCCTCCTCCTCGGAAGTGAGGAAGATCACCGGTATATCGGGCAGGCTCTTGTCGGCCTTCAGCGCCTGGATGAATTCGAAGCCATCGAGGTGCGGCATGTTGACGTCGCAGATGATGAGATCCGGCGCGAGCTGCAACACCGAGTACCCCCCAACGATGGCATCCTTGGCAACTCGCACGTCATAGCCCGCGCCGGCGAGATGCAAGCGTAGCAGCTCGCATATGCTTTCATCGTCATCGACGATCAGGATGGTGGCTGCCATGCCGAAGTATATGCGGTGCTGGTGGCCCGACTCGAACGGGCGACCTACTGATTACGAATCAGTTGCTCTACCAACTGAGCTACACCAGCCATGGGATGCTCAATTATAACGGTCGCCTGCTCGCTTCAAGGGATGAAGGAGATCTCCACGACTTTCTGGCTCTTGACTGCGCGCCCGGCGCGCTCCGCCGGGCGGAAGCGGATTTCGCGCACGTCGTCGAGTCTCGCCGCTATCGGCAAGCCGTCGGCCTCGAGGATCTGGTAGGCATCTACCGCGCCCTCTTCGTTGATCAAAAGGCGCAGCTTCACCGTCGCCATGCGGCCAAGCGGGAAGTTGTCAGGCGTCTGTATACCCATTTTCATGTCGATCGGCGTCGCCTTCAGATCGACTTGCGAGGCGGTGTAATAAATGGGCGGAGCGAAGCCGCTCGCTCTCGCTGCCGGCGCGTCGCGCCTCGCTCTCGCTATGCTCGCGCTGCGCACCGTCGCTTCCGCGAGGAGCGAGGCGCGCAGCGGTGCTGCGCGCCCCACTTCGGGCTCCGTTAGTGCCGCGGCCGACTGGAGCCAGGCGCCCGCGCTCGCATGGAACGCGAGCGAGGCGGCGATTGAGGCACCGAGTCGACGCACACCGCGATCCGGCTAACGTTCTACTCGTACTCCTTGTACCAGTACGTTCGTGTACGCGTGTCGAGCGTCGTGCCTGGCGTCGGTGTCACCTGCGGCCCCGAGAGCACGCCCTGAATATTCTTGCCGTCCTCCTGCACCGTAAAGGGCGTAGGCGTGGGCAAGAACCCGCCGCCCGCGAAGGTCCTGGCGCGATCCGCGGTGGTGATGTAGCCGCTGCTATTCCGATCGGCCGTGGCGCCCGCGTCGGCGAAGCTGATTGAGTACTGCCGCGCGATACCCAAGTTGCTGCCGCACGAACCGCCACCGGCCGTGGAGCTTGGCTGGTTGGTGTTGAAGAATGTGGTGCCATTAAGCGTCACGACGCCGCCGACGTTCTTCTCGCCCAGGCCGAGATCTATCTTCCAGCCGTAGTCGTTTGAGCCGTTGGCGTTGGTGGCGTCGAATAGCTGCGCATCCGTAATGGTGGCCGGCGTCGGGTTGGTCGCGGAGGTACGGTCTTTGATCATGTAGAAGCGGTTCTGTACCGTGGTATCGAACGCATGCTCGCGGTCGCCGCTGCCAACGAGCACGGCGATGAAGTTGCCCGTGCCGTCAGAGCTCTTTACGGCGTCGGGTGGAAAGAGAAATTTGCGCTGGTTGGGAACGTCGCTGGCGGTGGCACTCGAGAGCGAAGCGATCTTATTGACCTGCCAGGATCCGATCGATCCGCTCTGGATATCGATGCGCCACAAGTTGCCGCAGGTGTCGCCGGCGTATACGAAGTCCGCGGTACCGTTGCGGTCGAAGTCGATCACCGCGAGATCCGCGGGGATGCTGCAGGTCATTGCGGACACGGTGACGTTGTTCGCCGCGCCGCTTGGCGAAGGACCCGCCTGCCAGACCACGTTGCCGTTGAACGCATCGACGATCAATACCCCTCGGCCCATCGAGCGGGTCCGTGTCGTCGCTGATCCCGTGGCGTTGTTGATGGTGCACGAGCCGACGGGCGTGCTGTAGTCGACGGTGCCGCTGCCCACCGGCTTTAGGGTGATGCTGCCCGCGTCGACCCTCTGAAGCAGGCAAGGATTGACGTCGTCGACGTTCGGATCATAGCCGGCGCCAAAGATGAGAACGACGTTCTCCGGATTACTGCTATTGCCGATGTTCGCCGAGAGCCTAGTCAACACGGCGCTCGACCACGTTTGGCCGAGCTCGGCGTAGCCCGCGTCCGTGCTGGTCTTGCGCCAGAGGAACTTTGGCGCCGCCGGGTCTGAGACATCGAGCGCGTATATCGACTGTCCGCCCCGACGGAAGCCGACGTACAAGTGCACTTTGTCGCCGCTGCCACCGCTCGGGTCGAGCTTACCGTCGCCGTTCGCGTCTTTCTGATACACGGTGATCGGGCCATCGGCGAAATAAGGCTTCGGATACGTCGAGCTGATGGAGAGCGAGTTGTCCCGCAAGCGCTTCAACTTCGAAAAAAACTCTCGCGGTATAAAGCTCCAGCGCTCATCGCCCGGGCTCACCCCTGTCTCGCTACTCGCCCGTCCGGCCTTCAGCGCATGCAGCAAGCCGTCATTGCTGCCGTAGAACGCATAAACGTCGTTGTCATCGCCAAAGCGGCTGTAATTGACCACGGCCGGGCGCGAGTGCAGCACATCGCCGTGCGCGGATGCGCGGATGTCGCTGAAGCTGCTATTGACGTTCTCATCGTCCTTGTTGTCCTGGCCGCGCACCCAGTTGATGATGCCGGCACGCTGGCTGGTATCGACATCGGTAGGTCTGCCCGCGGTGATGGCGCCTGTTGCCGTAGAACGCACCGCGACGGAGCTCGGCGTGATGCTGGTGATGGCATACATGCCGGCACTGTTGTCCGTCACGACGGCGACCGCAGTGGCGCCCGCGGCAAGCGTCTTGCTGAACGTCGCGGTCACGTTCGTGCCGGTCGCTACCGTGTTCGCAGGCACGGAGTTCGATATCGCGTAGGTGAAGCTGGTGCTCGAAGGGAGCGTGATAGCGAGGTTAGCGACGTTGAAGTTGGTGTCGTTCGACACATTCGTGACGGAAACGCGCCAGCTTGTCGATAAGTTGTGCACGAATGATCCGGTGTTGCCGATCGCGGTGCCCTTGGTAGCGCCGACCGCGAGGCTGCGCGTCGGCGTGTCGGTCGCCGACAGATTGACGGCGCGCTTCGCGGTGATGGTGAGCGCGCCCACGTTCGCAGTGCTGATCGGTCCGACGGGCACGTAGGTGAACGTGTTGGCGTCTATACGGGTGATAACCGCATTCGTCGCGTTATAGCCGTTGGTCGAGCCCGTAACGGTGACGAGGTCGCCGTTCTGCAGCTCGTGCGCGGTCGCTGTCACGCGGGCCGTGGTCGCCGCGCCCGCGATGGTGGACGCGGTGGTCAGCTGCAGTGTGTCGGCGGAGACCACGGTCGCGGTCGCGTTCGTGACGTTAAACGCCGAGACGGCGGATCCCGTGATGCTTAGTCCGCTCACCGATACGCCGGAATAGCCGTGCGCCGGAATGGAGATCGTCGCGGTGGTGCCAGCGCCGCTGATCGAAGCGATGAGCTTCTTGCCTTGGATGGTGGGCAGAATCGTAGCGGCGCCCGAGGGGTTGCTCGGGAGCGTGTAGGTAAAGCGCGTGGAGTTTACGAACGCGATCGGCGTATCGGTGACGTTATAGTCCGCGGGCGTCGCGCCGCTTACCGTGACAAGGTCGCCCGTGCGCAGCTGATGTGCGCTCGAGGTCTGCACGGCGGCAATATTTCCGGGAAGGACCGTATTGAGCTGATAGGTGAAGGTCGTCAATCCGCTCGACGGCAAGTTCTCCGTGTAACCCGAGATCGTGGCATCGGTATTAAAGGCGCTCGGCAGAGCGCCGGAGATGCGCGTGACCTGGCTCCCCGAGGACCAGCTCGGACTTGGTACGGCCCCGATGACAGCGGTTACCGTCGAAGTGCCATTGCCGTTATCTGCGGCACTCAGCGAATTCACCGGATACGTGAGATACGAACCGAGATCTGCAGCGGTGATATCGGTGTTGTCGGTCGGGTTGCCGGTGCCGCCGGCGCTGAACGGGGTGGCGGAAAGGAGGCTGCCGCCCGCGCAGATCCCCGAGCCCGCGCTCGTGCAGGTGTAGACGTTGCGCGTGCCTTGTGATGTCGGGAAGCGAATGCGCAGCCGTTCGGCCGCCGCGCCTTTCTCGACCATGTCGCCGTCCGGAGAATCCGATGCTTGGCCCACGTCCGTAGTCGCGTAGTCCGGCGATCGGTAGCTCCAGAAGCTCGAGGCGCTCGTCCAGAAGCTAAGAGCGCTGCTGCTGATAAAGCCGGTCGACGAGTTTGCGGCGGCATTGCCGTTGGCGTCGGCGAGGAACGGCGCGCCCGTCGCGCTGTCGATACCGATCTTGTACATTTTGAGGTTGCCAAGCCAGCGAGGCAGCTTCTTCGCATCCGGACGAAAGACGCCGATGTAAACCTGATTGAGGTTCGTGCCGCGCACGTTGACGCTTACCGGCAGGGTGGTCGCGGCGAACACGCTGTTGACGGCCTGCACTTCGTTGAAGATCGTCTTCAAAGCATCCGTGATCGCTTGCGCCGAGTTAGGGTCACTGCTGTTGATGGGGAAGTACTTGCCGCCGCTGCTCGACGCCATGCTCTTCAGCAATGTCGACCAGCCGACGCCGTTCACGCTCGAATCGGTGACGTACGAGGGACCGACGTCAATCGTATAAGTGACCACGTTTTGCACGCCGGCGATCGGGTTGCAATCGTTGAGAGACATCCATTTCGCCCACTCGTCGGCCCAGTTGCCTTGCTGGGAGTTGCTGTTCGGCGAAACGTTGCTCAGCGTGATTTGGGCCGGCGCGACGCCGCCGTTCGCGGTGGTGAGACCGTTCAACGAGGTGGTGAGGTCGCTACTGCTGTCCTGGGCCTTGCCGTTGCTGAGGTAAATGATGAAGTTCTTCTGGCAGCCGCTGACGACCGGGCTGACATAAGTCGTGCTGCCGGCACTGGCAAACGCGTTCCCCGGTATAGCGCCCGGTACGGCGCCCCCCGGTCCTCCCGCCGTATTACCGGCGTAGTCACGCTTGACCTTTCCGGAACCGGCATAGGCCGTGCCGCCCGAGTAATAGAGATACGCCTCGTACATGGCGAGCGCTGCCTTGCCGCCGTTGCTTTTGTCGGCATTGCTGTCCAGTGCGTTGACCAGCGACGTGAAGCTCGTCTTGTTTGTCGACGTCATCTGGCGGATGGCGTAGCGGATGTAGAGCCCGTCACTGCCAGTGTTGGATCCGCCCGTCTCGGTAAACAGGCCGAGGCCGACGTTCAAGCTATCGCTCAGCGAGCCCACGACGTTCACAAGCGCGGTCTTTTCGGCAGTGAACGGCTGGTTCCAGTTCGCGGTGTTGTCCATGATGATGAGCACGTTCGGGCGCTCCGCGGTGAACGCCGGATCGGATAGGAAGATGTCCGTGTCATCGTTGACCGGGTCGAATGCGCCGAAGCCGTTCGGCGCCATGAAAGAGAGAATTGCAAGGAGCAGAGCGTTTCTTATTTGGCGAATGTTCATTGCTAAGTCCTTCCGCCCTTAGAGAGCACAGTTATTAGCGAGCATTCGGATCTTTGCGCCCTGATGCACCACCGTGTTCGCGCCGCTTACGCTGTCGCTCACGGTGACCTGGAACTCCCAGAACGTGTCCTCGGGCACGATCTGTTGCACGAGGCTAAAGCCCGTGGCCGCCGTCGAAGCGACGCAGACGCGATTGCCCACGCTGATCGCAAAGCCGGTCGGCGTCGACACGGTCACGGGAGCGGTCCGCGCATAGAAGTTTGCGCTCGTATTCAGCACCTGCTCGACCGCACCCTGGGCGACGATTTCGGCGTTCTTGCGCTGCTGCATGTTGCCGACCGCTTTGGCGTTCATGCTCGACAGGTTGATCACCGCTACGGCAAAAAGCGTGAGTACCACGAGCATGACCAGCACAACGAGCAAGGTGGCGCCTCTTTGGCGACCAGCGACCTTGGAGCGCAGATCATTCATGGCGTCTCCAGCCTCTCGCTCGGGTTCTTCACCCGCATCAGCGAGGCGTAAACGTGACGGCGATACTGCAGCGCGCTGGCGCTCGGCGTGATGGTGCCCGCCGTACCGAGGGAGTAGGTCTTGCTATCCGTGTAGTCGGTCGACTTGTCGGTGTTGCGCGCGAGGACATAAACCTGCACCGCGACGACGCGCGTCCAGTTGGCAATAGCGCCAGGATCGGCGACGTAAGCACCGCCATCGGGGGCGCCGTCACCGTCGGAGTCGATGCCGTAGTCGACCTGGAAATTCTCAATGCCCTCGACGAGCGGTATGGTGATCATCTTTAGGACGCCATCGTTCGGGTCCACCGCCAGCTCCAGGCGCTTGAGCGTCGGTATGGGTTTGCCGCCATCGTCGCTCGCGGTGCATGTCGCGCCGGCCGGCACGCTGCAGGGGCTCACGAAGTAAATATGCGTCTCGTAGGCGCGGAGCGGCGCGGCGATGCTGGCGCCCGTGCCGTCACGCACGGTCAGGCCAAATGTGGTGGCGGGAGTGCCGACAAGCTGGGCAACGGGCGTCGACTGCATGTACATGCCGTTCGGCGCGAGAGCGCCGGCGACGACGGTAGCCGCATGCCGCACGACGAGAATATCCGTGCCGGCCAGGTAATTGGCCGCTGGCAAGCACGAAGGCAGCGTGCCGACCGGCGCGTTATAGCCTTGCACATACATCGGCATCGCCGTGATGAGGGAACCGGCGTCCAGAGCGCACGGATCGGGCATGGCGCCCGGCGGGTTGTCAGTCGCACCGTAATAGCCCCAGTACCCGGCGTGTCGCACGTCTTCCGACACGAGGTCGATGGCGTAGCGGCCGTTCTCTATCTGCTGCGCTGAAAGCGCCGCTTCGCGCTGACCGCGACTCGAGTTGGCGAAGATGGTCGCGAGCGCGGTGAGTAGAAGGAGCCCGATGGTCATGGAGATCATGAGCTCGACGAGCGAAAAGCCGCGTGCGCTATGCCGATGAGTTGGGCGGTTGGCGGTCATGGCTAGCAGCTAAGGCACGCCATGGGGAACGATTGGCTGATCACGCGCCGCTGGAGCTCCGAGCCGTACTGGCCGGTCGCGCATGTGAGCTTCGGGTCGACCGATGTGGGATTGATGGTTGGCGTCAAGCCTTGCCACGCGACTTGCACCTGATAGACGTTCGGGTTCACCGTCGTATCGAGCATCACGCAGCCCCGCGCGCCGATCATCGCGCCAACCTGATTCGCACCCAGGCTCTCCGCCGCGCCTCTGAGAAGGTTGTGCCACGCAGCCATGTCGACGTCGGCCTGCGCGCGCTGCTGGGCGGTGCCAAAGGCGCCGCCGCAGGTGGGCGCCGTGGCGCCGGTTCCCGCGAATACCGTGCCGGCGCTCGGCGTGAAGGCGTAGCAGCCGGCCACCTTGCGGTTGACGTTGATGCGGTCGACCATGTCCTGAAGGAGCACGAGCGCCTGCGCGCGCTGATAGGACTCGGCTTCGCTCCGCTGCGCCATGGCCTGGATGCCGACGAGGCCGAGCAGCCCGAAAGTGAGAATGAGTAGGCTGATCAGGACCTCGATCATCGTGAAGCCGGCGGCAGCGAGTGGGCGGGAGCGTGGCTTATCCATTGGCGCAGTTTCCGTCGCGATTGTTGTCCGCGGTGACGTTGACGCGTCCGCTCAGATCGACGTTGACGCAGCGCATTGGCACGCGTCGCGGCGTCGGCGGACTAGCGAGGTCCACGACGAGGGTCACGTTGCCCGAGCTCAACCGCCCATTACGGGAATAGGTCAGCGTCTGCGTGCACGGCGTGCCGGCCGGGCACTCGATCTTTAGGTTCGCTACCGCCGCATGCGACGCGAGCACGGCGGTACCGAGCTTCACTTGCCAGCCGTTCAACCATTGCCCAGCCACCGGGGAGATCGTGATGTTGGTGTTGCGCTTGATTGCCTCGCTCCTCGCAAGCGAAAGCGCGCCGTAGATGTCGGAGGCGGCGCCCTTGATGCGCGTACTCACGATCAGGTCGTTGAACGACGGCATGCCGATCGTGACGAGGACGCCGAGGATGACGAGCGTCGTCATCAGCTCGATCAGCGTGAAGCCGGGCAGGCGCTTGAGGCGTCGCATGCTCATACGCGTTACCAAAGGCTGGTCGGCGTCTTGACGCCGAGGTTATTGACCGTCAGGTCGCCATCGCTCACCTGATCGCCCTTCGCGGTCGCCGTGATGGTGTACGCGGGCGGCGGGCCGGCAGTCGCGTTCACCGTGATGTCGTACTTCGTATGGCTGCAGGTCGTCGCGCCGCAGGTCCAGCCCTGCCGCGACAAGTTGAGGCCGCCCGCCGAGTTGTCGAGCACGCCCGTGTAGGCGCGCGCGTCCAACAAGAACTGCTCCTCGCGATTGGCGATGTCCAGCATGAATTGCTGCGCGGCGGCGCGGTAGCCGCGCTTCAGATAACGGGTGTAGGACGGCCACGCGAGCGACGCCAGAATGCTGATGACCACCACCACAATCATGGCCTCGATCAGCGTGAATGCCCGAGTACGGCGCATGGGCGCTCCTTTTTTTTGTCGCCGCATGGTGACGCTTGCCCCTGTGACCGTCAAAGAGAAACGACGGACGGGCGACTTGCGGCAATCGGTGGCGCCCGGGCCGAGGCGCCTCGTGAACTATGTCGTCCCGACGTTCAGCGTGTTGGCGAAGCGAGCTCGCGCGGCAGTGTGAATTGCACTCGCTCGATAATGCCATCGAGCGGCCGCACGCTCTGAGCGCCGAGCGACTTCAGGCGTGCGATTAGCTCATGCACTAGCACTTCCGGCGCCGACGCACCGGCCGTAACCCCCACGCGAGGCTTGCCGGCAATCCATTCGGGCCGCAGGTCGGCCGCACTGTCGACCATGTAGGCCTGCGCGCCCATGTTCTCGGCGACCTCGCGCAAGCGATTGGAGTTCGAGCTGTTCGGCGAGCCGACCACAATCACGACGTCGCAGTGCGGCGCCATGAACTTCACCGCATCCTGGCGGTTCTGCGTCGCGTAGCAGATGTCGTCCTTCTTCGGCCCGCGGATCGCGGGGAAGCGCGCGCGGAGCGCATCGATCATGGCCTTCGCATCGTCGACCGACAAGGTGGTTTGCGTTACGTACGCCACCTTGTCCGGCGAACCCAGCCTGAGCGCGGCCACGTCGTCGAGCGTCTCGACGAGGTGCATGCCGCTTGGCGCCTGGCCCATGGTGCCCTCCGCTTCCGGATGGCCGCGGTGGCCAATCATCACGATCTCATAGCCCTCGCGCAGCATCTTCTTCACCTCGATGTGCACCTTGGTGACGAGCGGACACGTGGCATCGAAGATGCGCAGTCCGCGCCGTTTCGCCTCGGCCTGCACGGATTTCGAAACACCATGCGCGCTGAAGATGACCGTGCCGCCCGTCGGCACCTCGTCGAGCTCTTCCACGAATACCGCGCCTTTCGCGCGCAAGCTCTCGACGACAGTGCGGTTGTGCACGATCTCGTGGCGGACGTAGATCGGCGCGCCGTGGAGCTCGAGCGCGCGCTCGACGATCTCGATGGCGCGCTCGACACCGGCACAGAAGCCACGT
>JBHELS010000171.1:0-11572 GCA_046263015.1 Burkholderiales bacterium
GTCGAGGCCCTTCATCAATATGGCGTCGGGTCCGTAGTCCAGCATCACTTCAATTCCTCGAGCAGGCGGTCGAGCTTTTCGTTCGACATGTAATCGACCATTTTCTTGTTGTTGACGAGCACCACCGGCGCCATGGCGCAGGCGCCCATGCACTCGCCTTCCTTCAGCGTAAAGCGCCCGTCCGGCGTCGTCTCGTCGAAGTCGATGCCGAGCCGCTCGCGCAGATGGTCGGCGGCGGCAAGCGCCCCTTGCAGACCGCACGGCAGGCAGGTGCAGAGCGTGAGCTTGTATTTGCCGGCCGGCTTGAGGTTGTACATCGAGTAGAAGGTCGCCACCTCGTACACCGCGACCGGCGGCATGCCGAGATAGTGGGCGACCTGATCCATGGTCTCCGTCGAAAGCCAGCCCTTCTCGTCCTGCGCGATGATGAGCGCGCTCATCACCGCCGACTGCTTCCACTCGGGCGGATACTTCGCCACCTCGCGGTCGATTTTCTTCAGCGAATCGGCGGAAAGCATCAACTTTCGCCTTGCCAGTACTCGATGTTGCCTGCGGCCGCCTCGGTCGAATGGCGCCATTTGCCGTCGAACGAGATGATCTTGCCGGAATCGGGGTATTCGCAGATTTCGGGTTCGGTCATCGTGCTGATAGAGAGGAACGCCAGGTCCGCGTTCGAGTCGTTCACGATCTGATGCGCTGTGTCGGGACCGCCGACCGGGCAGCAGATGATGTCGCCCGCGCGTATCGAGCGCTGCTCGGCGCCGTAGCGAAGCGTGCCGCTGCCGAAGATGACGAAAAACATCTCCTCCTGCGCCCGATGGCTGTGAAACGGACAGCCGCGCTTGCCCGGCGGCAGCACGTCGTACGAGTAACCGAGCTGCTGCGCGCCGACGAGCGGCCCGATGCGTGCCGAACGCCACTCGAATTTTTCACCGTGCGAGCCGCGCTCGAGCTTCAGCTCGTCCAGGTTGACCACATTCTTCAACGGTCGATTTCTCCAAAGACGATGTCCTGAGTGCCGATGATCGCCACCGCGTCGGCGATCATGTGGCCACGCGCCATCTCGTCGAGCGCCGCGAGGTGCGGGAACCCGGGCGCGCGCAGTTTCAGGCGGTAAGGCTTGTTTGCGCCGTCGGAAATGAGGTAGACACCGAATTCGCCCTTAGGTGCCTCGACGGCGGCATAGGTTTCGCCCTCGGGCACATGCATACCCTCGCTCACGAGCTTGAAGTGATGGATGAGCTGCTCCATGCCGAACTTCATCTCGCCGCGCGTCGGCGGCGCCACCTTGTGGTCATCGACCATGACCGGTCCGGGGTTTTTGCGCAGCCAATCGATGCACTGTCTTACGATGCGATTGGACTGCCGGAACTCCTCGATGCGCACGAGGTAGCGGTCGTAGCAGTCGCCATTCTTGCCGACCGGAATGTCGAACTGCATGCGGTCGTAGACCTCGTAGGGCTGCTTCTTGCGCAGGTCCCAGGCGATGCCTGAGCCGCGCAGCATCGGCCCGGTGAAGCCGAGCGCGAGTGCCCGCTCGGGCGAGACGACGCCGATGCCGACCGTGCGCTGCTTCCAGATGCGGTTCTCGGTGAGGAGCGTCTCGTAGTCGTCGACGTACTTCGGGAAGCGCTCGGTAAAGTCCTCGAGGAAGTCGAGGAGCGAGCCCTGCCGGTTCTTGTTCAGCGTGCGCACGGCCTTCTCGTTCTTCCACTTGGACGCCTGATATTGCGGCATGCGATCGGGCAGATCCCGGTAGACGCCGCCCGGCCGGTAGTACGCAGCGTGCATGCGCGCGCCCGAAACGGCCTCGTAGACGTCCATCAGGTCTTCGCGCTCGCGGAAGCAGTAGAGGAAGACGGTCATCGCGCCGATGTCGAGCGCGTGCGCCCCGAGCCAGAGCTCGTGATTGAGGATGCGCGTCACCTCGTCGAACATCGTGCGGATGTACTTCGCGCGCTCGGGGATCTCGATGCCGAGGAGCTTCTCGATCGCCATGACGTAGGCGTGCTCGTTGCACATCATGGAGACGTAATCGAGCCGGTCCATGTAAGGCACCGACTGCAAAAACGTCTTGTGCTCGGCGAGCTTCTCGGTCGCACGATGCAAGAGGCCGATGTGCGGATCGGCGCGCTGGATCACTTCGCCGTCGAGCTCGAGGACGAGCCGCAGCACGCCGTGCGCCGCCGGATGTTGCGGGCCGAAGTTCAGCGTGTAGTTGCGGATCTCAGCCATTGCCTTTTTGGCTTGCCGCCGAGCGGCGCCCGAGCTCCTCCGCGTAGTTCGGCTCGCGCACGATGCGCGGCGTCACCTCCCGCGGGTCGATCGTCACCGGCTGGTAGATGACGCGCTTTTGCTCCGGGTCGTAGCGCATCTCGACGTAGCCAGTGAGGGGAAAATCCTTGCGGAACGGATGACCGACGAATCCGTAGTCGGTGAGGATGCGCCGCAGATCCGGGTGTCCCTCGAAGACGATGCCGAAGAGATCGAAGGCCTCGCGCTCGAACCAGTTCGCCGCCGGCCAGACTTCCACCAGCGAGGCGAGCACCGGGAACTCGTCGTCGGGGCAAAAGGCGCGCAAACGGAGCCGGACGTTCTTGCTCACCGAGAGGAAATGCACGACCGCGGCGAAGCGCGGTGCGCCCTCGCGCGGCCGATCGCCATAGGCGCCGTAGTCCACGCCGCAGAGATCGATCAGCTGCTCGAAGCCGAGCTCGTCGCGAAGTCGCCTTGCTGCCGCGGGGTAATCGGCGGCCGACACCTCGATCGTGAGCTCGCCCAGGCGCTCGTGCGGCCGAAAGCCGGCCGCTGCCAATTCATCGTGCAGCTTCTGCAACCGCGGTGTCATCGAGCGATGGTGTTGGTTCTCTTTATCTTGTTCTGGAGCTGCACGATCCCGTAAAGGAGCGCCTCCGCCGTCGGCGGACAGCCCGGCACGTAGATATCGACCGGCACGATGCGGTCGCAGCCGCGCACCACGGAGTAAGAGTAATGGTAGTAGCCGCCGCCATTCGCGCATGAGCCCATCGAGATGACCCAGCGCGGCTCGGCCATCTGGTCGTAGACCTTGCGAAGCGCGGGCGCCATCTTGTTACAGAGCGTGCCGGCGACGATCATGACGTCCGACTGCCGCGGGCTTGGCCGGAATACGACCCCGAAGCGATCGAGGTCATAGCGCGCGGCGCCCGCGTGCATCATCTCCACCGCGCAGCACGCAAGGCCGAAGGTCATTGGCCAGAGCGACCCGGTACGCGTCCAGTTGACCACCTTGTCGATGGTCGTCGTGGTGAAGCCCTGCTGCAGGACGCCTTCTATTCCCATTCCAACGCGCCTTTCATCCACTCGTAGATGAAGCCAACGGTGAGAATTGCAAGAAAGATCATCATCGAAATGAAGCCGGCGAGGCCGATGTCGTTCAGCACGACGGCCCACGGAAAGAGGAATGCGATCTCGAGGTCAAAGAGGATGAAAAGTATGGCCACCAGGTAGTAGCGGACGTCGAACTTCATGCGCGCGTCTTCGAAGGCCTCGAAGCCGCACTCGTAAGGCGAAAGCTTTTCCGGATCGGGATGGTTCGGGCCGAGCAGTTTCCCGAGCACCATGGGCGCGACACCGACGCCGAGGCCGACCAATAGAAAAAGCAGAATGGGAAAGTATTCTGCGAGCATGGATAGTGGGTGGTGCCCACGAGCAGACTCGAACTGCTACGGCTTTTTAGGCCACTAGCCCCTCAAGCTAGCGTGTCTACCAATTTCACCACGTGGGCACGGAAGTGCGAATTATCCTCTAAAAATCACTGGGGTACCTGCTTGTCGGAAGGCGCCGACGGTGGCGCCGCGGGCGCGGGCGCCGCACTGGGCGGCGCGCTCGATTCCTGTGGACCAGGCTGCGTGGTAGGCGCTTGCGCGGGCGGCTGCTGTCGGTTGCGGATCACATCGATGACGCCGCCGCCTTCTTCGGCCGGGCGGCGCGTCGCGGTATAGGCGAGCGCGAGACTGAGCACGAAGAAAATCGCGGCAAGGACCCCGGTCGTGCGCGAGAGGAAGTTCGCAGAGCCGGTCGCCCCGAAGAGGCTCCCGGAGGCGCCGCCGCCGAATCCCGAGCCCATGTCGGCCCCTTTGCCGTGTTGCAGGAGCACGAGGCCGATGATCGCGAGCGCCACGAGCACGTGAAGGACGATGAGTACGGTAGTCAGCATTCGAGTCTCAGTTGGGCGCCTGCGCCGCGCGCAGGATCGCCAGAAAATCCGCCGCGACGAGCGATGCCCCGCCGATCAAACCGCCGTCGACGTTCGGCATGGCGAAAATCGCGGCAGCGTTTTGCGGCTTCACGCTGCCGCCATAAAGAACTGGCGTCTCGGCCCGCATCTCCTTCGGCAGGCGCGCGCGCAAAAACGCGTGCACCTCCTCCGCCTGCTCGGGCGTCGCATTGCGTCCCGTGCCGATCGCCCACACCGGCTCATATGCGAGCACGCCTTGCTCGAACTTGACGGCGCCGAGCTGCCGCGCCACGACTTCCTGCGTGCGACCCGCTTCGCGTTCGCCGAGCGTTTCTCCGACGCAAAGGATGGGCGTCATGCCGGCCGCGCGCACGGCGGCGAACTTGGCCGCGACTTGCGCATCGCTCTCGCCGTAGAGCTGCCGACGCTCGGAGTGGCCGACGATGACGTAGTGGCAGCCGAATTCGGCGGCCATCGCCGCCGATACTTCTCCGGTGTAGGCGCCCTGGGCATGCTCGGCTGCGTTCTGCGCGCCCCACGCGATCGTGCTGCCGCCAAGGCGTTCGGCGACCTGTGCGAGGTACGGGAACGGCGGGCAAACCGCGCACTGCGTTTGAATTTCGCGCACTCCGGCGACCAGCGCGTCGAGCAGAACGCGGATCGTTTCCCGGCTGCCGTGCATCTTCCAGTTGCCGGCCACCAGCCGGGGGCGTGCCATGCGCCTGAATTTTACCGCATTGCAGTAATCGTCTCGGCCGAGCGACGCCTGTCGCGCTGAGCGCAGAATTCGGGGTCAGGCACCGAACTCGTCTATCGGCGCGCATTGGTTGCACGAATTGACGTGGTGCGCAGTTTCCAGCGCGATGACCGCCGGGCGGTGCGAAACGGACTACGCGCGGTCGCCAAAGCGTCATAGGTTCGCCTTATAGTGGGTCTTGCACGAGGGATTGCCAGACCGCCGAGCGAGCGCCGATAGCTCGCCGGGGTCGGCAAGCCCCTTGGGCACCTCCTCTCTAGAATCTCCGGGCGTGCTCCCGGAGCGCACCCAAGTCCTGATCGTCGGCGGCGGCCCTTGCGGGCTGATGCTCGCGATCGAGCTCGGCCGGCGTGGTGTGGCCACGCTCGTTCTCGACGAGAAGCCAGGCACCGCTTTCAATCCGCAGGCGAATGCGACGCAGGCGCGCACCATGGAGTACTACCGGCGCCTGGGCTTTGCCGACGAAATTCGCTCGGTTGGGCTGCCGGCGGAATTTCCTACCGACATCGCGTACTTCACGCGCTTCGCGAAATATGAGCTCGCGCGCTTTCGCCTGCCCTCGGCGCGCGAAGCGCGCGCGATGGTGTCGTCGCTCTCCGGCTCATGGAGCGCGGCCGAGTTGCCGCACCGCGTGGCACAGAAGTACGTCGAGCAGGTGCTGCGCCGGCACGCGGAGCGCGTGGCGAAGCTGCACTACGGCTGGCGCGTCACGCGCTTCGCCGCCGGGCGAGATGAAGTGCAAGTGCAGGCGGAGCCCGCCGCGGGCGGCGCGCCGGTGAAGATGCGCGCTGCGTACCTGGTCGGCGCCGACGGTGCGAGAAGCCTGGTGCGCCAGGCGATGGGCTGGCGCTACGGCGGCGAGACGGGCGTGGTTCGCGACTTCGTCGGCGGGCGCATGTACGCCGTCTATTGCCGCGTCCCGTCCTTCTACCGCTCAGTGCCGCACCGGCCGGCGTGGATGAACGTGAGCTTCAACCGCGAGCGCCGCTCGTTCATGCCGGCGGTGGATGGCCAAGGCGAGTTTGCGTTTCATACGCAGCTCAAGCCTCACGAGGACGAAGCGCGCGTCGATGAGCGGGCCGCCGCCGACATGGTGCGGCAGGCGATCGGCGAGGCGCTTCCTGTCGAGGTGCTCGCGCGTGATACCTGGACCGCCGGTCACGCGCTCGTCGCCGAGCGCTATGGCGGGGGGCGAGTCTTCATCGGCGGCGACGCGGCGCACCTTTTCACCCCGACCGGAGGTCTCGGGTACAACACGGCCGTGGAAGACGCGGTCAATCTCGGCTGGAAGCTCGCCTCGGTGCTCGCCGGGCGCGCATCGCCGAAGCTTCTCGAGAGCTATGAGCTCGAGCGGCGGCCGCTTGCGATTCGCAACACGACGTACGCGAAGCGCTTCGCCGATTCCCTCGGCAATTTCCCGCCGGTCGCCGAGATCGAGGACGACACGCCCGCCGGCGCGGCCGCGCGCGCGCACGCGGGTGCCTATTTGGAAGCGCACGGCCGCGCGGAATTCAATATTCCCGGCATCACGTTCGGCGGGCGCTACGATGGCTCGTCGGCGATCGTCGCCGACGGCAGCGCGCCGCCGCCCGAGTCGGCCAACACGTACGTGCCGAGCGCCTGCCCGGGCGGGCGGCCGCCGCACGCCTGGCTCGGCGATGGCCGCTCGCTCTACGATCTTTTCGGGCCCGATTGGACGCTCCTTGCGCTACGCGAGCCGGCGAGCGCTAAAACACCCGAGCTCAAAACCGTCAGTCTCAGGAACAACGAGCTGCGCGAGCTCTACGGCGCCGACTTCGCGCTCATCCGTCCCGACCAGGTGCTTGCCTGGCGCGGCAATGCCGAGCACGAGGCGCTCGCGGCGCTGGAGAAGCTTCGTGGCTGAAAACCCTCACGAGCACGCCCATGATCATCATCATCCTCACGCGCACGCCGAGTCGGCGCATGCCGGCTCGACGCTGCGCGTCGCCGCCATGGTCACCGTCGCGTTCGCAATCGTCGAAGCCGCGGGCGGCTGGTGGACGGGCTCGCTCGCGCTTCTCTCGGACGCGGGCCATATGCTCACCGACGGCGCGGCGCTCGCGCTCGGCGCGCTCGCCGCATGGATGGCACGGCAGCCGCCCTCGGAGCGTCATTCGTATGGTCTCGGTCGCGCCGAAGTCGTGGCGGCGCTCGTCAATGCCGCGGCGATGCTCGTGATCATCGCCGCGCTTGCTTACGAGGCCATCGCCCGCCTGCGTGAGCCGGCGCCGGTCGCCGGTGCGAGCGCCGCCGTGATCGCCGCCGCGGGTCTCGCGCTCAATGTCTGGGTCATGCGGCGGCTTGCGCCCCATCAGCACGACATGAATACGCGCGCCGCGCGTCTTCATGTATTCGGCGACGTGCTCGGCTCGCTTGCCGCGCTCATCTCCGGCGTGGTCATCGCCGCGTCCGGCTGGACACGGATCGACCCTCTCGCCTCGCTCCTCATCTGCGCCCTGATCGCGTTCTCGAGCATGCGCCTTCTGCGTGAGAGCCTGCATGCGCTCATGGAAGGCGTGCCCGCCGGCATGTCGGTCGAGGCGATCGGCGGCGAGATGGCGCGCGTCGACGGCGTGCTCTCGGTGCATGACTTGCACGTCTGGACGCTCTCCGGCAGCCGCACCGCGCTTTCCGCCCACGTCGTGGTGCGAAGCATGGGCCAGTGGGATCGCACGCTCCTCGAGCTGCAACAGCGCCTGCACCAGCGCTTCGGCATTGACCACGTGACGCTGCAACCCGAGACCGCCACGCGCCCGCTCGTGCGGCGCTGAAAGGAATTATTCGTCGGCCGAGACGCGCGCGACGTCGCCTGCCGTAAGCACTGCCGGATCGAGCTCAAGCGCGAGCACGCGCGTCACGATGTCGTCGGCCGTGACGGTGCCAAGGGGCAACGCCTTGCCGTCGGCGTGCGCGACGACCAGAAGCTCGGTCGCGTGGCACTCTCGCATCAGCTGCTCGCCTCGATGATGGTCGAGTTCGGGTGGATCGCGGTCATGCCTATTTCGTTCCGGCGCCGCCCGGCCCTTGCGAGCCGGAGGGATCTTCGCCGGTCACGCCGCTGCCCTTGCGCGGTTCGCCGCCCGCGCCCGGCTGTGTGCGCTCCCCTTGCGACGCACGGCGCGGTTCGATGGCCCGGCGCGGCTGCGGCATCGGCTGTTGCGCGTAGTACGCGGCAAGCGCTCTAACGTCGGCGTCCGATAGGCGCTTCGCAATGCGCGTCATCTGGCCGCTCGCATCGGTCTTGCGAGTGCCCGAGCGCCACTCGGCGAGCGAGGCCTCGAGATAGCGTGCGTCGAGCCCTGCCAAGTAGGGATTGATGTCGCCGAATCCGGTGCCGCCCGGCCCGTGGCAGTTCTGGCAGGCCTGTAGCTCCTTCGCTTCGTCGCCGCGGGTGGCGAGCGCGTGGGCCCGGTTGGCGTTCGAGCTGCCCGCGGCCGCGGAGCGCTGCGTTTTTCGCGCGGCGGGCTTGAGCGCCGCGTAGTGCTCGGCCAGCGCGCTCCGCTGCTCTGGGGCGAGCCCTTTGGCAATCGGCGACATCACCTGCTGCTCGCGGCGGCCGTCGGCGTACGCGGCGAGCTGGCGCTCGAGATAAGCCTTGGGTTGCCCCGCAATCGCCGGGGCACCGACTTTTGCGTTGCCATCGCCTTGTGCGCCGTGGCAGCCGGCGCACATCTGCACATTGGCGCCTTGCGCGAGCGCGAGCGCCGGGAAGAGAGCGAGGAAGAGCGCCTTCATGTGACGAGCGGTCCGGGCGACTTGAGATAGCGATCGACGATCGCCTGCGCGGTCCAGTACGCGAGCGCGCCCACGGTCCCGGTGGGGTTGTAGGACGCGTTTTGCGGAAAGTTCGACGCGCCGATCACGAACACGTTCGGCACGTCCCAACTTTGACAGTACCGATTGAGCACGCTCGTCGAACGATCCGAGCCCATCACCGTGCCGCCCGTGTTGTGCGTCGACTGGTATTGCGTGACGGTGTAGGGCCCGCGGCGCGGCGCGCCCGCCACCTGCTTGCCACCCATCGCCTTGGCGATGTCGGTCGCGCGCGCGGTGCAGAATTCCGACATCTTGATATCGTTCTCGGGAAAGTCGAACGTCATGCGAAGCAGCGGCTGGCCCCAGGCGTCCTTGTACGTCGGGTCGAGATCGAGATAGTTGCCGCGTACCGCGATCGAGCTGCCGTGCACGTTCACGACGCTCGTGTGGTTGTAGTGGCGCGCCACCGCCCTCTTCCACTCCGAGCCCCATTGCGGCGTGCCCGGCGGCGTCGGACGGAGTTCGATCGGCCGACCATGGCTCATCACTTCACCGATATACGCGCCGCCGAGAAAGCCGAGCTTTGCATGGTCGAAGTTGTCGGCGACGAAATCCGCGATCACCGTGCCGCAAGCGCCCGAGCGCATGAACGGGTTGATGTTCACACTCTCATCGAAGAAGACGTTGACGCCGCTCGTCGTCTGGTAGGTGTAATTGCGCCCGACCACGCCCTTGGCGCTTTGCGGGTCGTAGGGCTGACCGATTTTCGAGAGAAGCAGCATGCGCACGTTGTTGAGAGCGAAGAGGCCGACGATCACGAGCTTCGCCGGCTGCTCGAACTCGCGACCCTGGCCGTCTATGTAAATGACGCCGCTCGCGCTGTTGCCCGACACGTTGATCCGTTGCACCTGGCAATGCGTGCGCAGCTTGAAGCGGCCGTCCTTGAGGAGCACCGGCAGCACGACCGTCTGCGGCGAGGACTTCGCGAAGTGCTCGCAGCCATAGCGCTCGCAATAGCCGCAGAACATGCACGTCGCGAGCGAAACGCCCTCGGGATTCGTGTACGGCTCGCTCATGTTCGCCGACGGCCCGGGAAACGGGTGATACCCGAGGCCTTCGGCCGCCTTGCGGAAGATCGCCGAGCCATACGGCTCCTTCTGCGGCCCGGTGGGATATTCGCGTGCCCGGGACTCTTCCAGCACATTGCCGCCCGCGACCTTCTTCCCCTGAACATTGCCCGCCTTGCCGGCGATGCCCAGCAGATACTCGAAGCGATCGTAGTGCGGCTCGAGATCGGCGTATGACACGCCCCAATCCTGGAAACTGTACTCGGGGCCGAGGAAATCTTTGCCGTAGCGCTCGTTTGCGTGCGTGCGCATGCGGAGGTCCGCCTCGTGAAAGCGCCAGGTCTGGCCGTTCCAGTGCACCGCCGAGCCACCGAGGCCCATGCCCGGCAGGAAGCTCTGGATGCGCCGGATGGGAAGCGCGGTCTGTTCGTGCGAATTGCGAAAGGTGTAGGTCTCCTTTGCGGCGTCCATCATCAGCTGCTTGCGGATCGAGTAGCGAAGCTCGTCATGCATCGCCGGGCCCTGGAAATCCGGGACCGTATAGCGCGGCTCGCCGCGCTCGAGCCCGACGACCTCGAGGCCCGCCTTGGTGAGCTCGCGCCCCAGAATCGAGCCGACCAGCCCGACACCGAGAATGACGACATCGGTTTCCTTCAGACGCGTCGCCATGGCTATTTCTCCTTGCGGGCGACGTGCACGTGGATGTGTCCGCGCGCGTCCTGCGCAAGGCTCGTCGGTGGCGCCGTGTAAGCGACGTTGTGCTTGTCCACCCAGTCGTAGAAGTCTGCGTAGGCGCCCGGAAAGCCGATCATCTTCCCAGCCGCCATGTCGCGGTTGCCGCCGTACACCGGATCGCTGAAGAATCCTTCGATCGTTATGGCGAGGAGCGATTCGAAAAACACACTGGCCGGCACGCCGCCCAAGTCGTCCTTCGCCTTCGAAAGCGAGTCGAGAAATGCATCCTGGTCCTTGGCCGCGAGCTTTGTGAAGCGCGGCTAGCGTTCGTTGACGGCCCGTATGGCGTTGCGGAAAAGCTCGGCCGGCGTGAATGGCAGCTGGTAGCCCTGGCTTGGCGTTCCTTGGCGCCAGGGTCCGCCACGGTAGAGCCGCTCGCCCGCGCCCCAGGCCCCAGCGAGCTGTCTATCGATGTAATTCGGCACGCCCGCCTCGAGCGCACCGGGCCCGGTCTCGTCTTTGGGAATAAGGCGAGCCACTGCGGCTTCCATGAATGCCGCTTCCGCCGGATTGAAAAAGACATAGGCTTGTGCCTGCTGGCGTTGCTGCGCCTCGCCGGAGCGGAGCGGCAGCGCCGCCGCGGCGCCGGCCGCGCCAGCGGTCTTGAATAAGCGCCGGCGCGACGGGTTGGACGGAGACGACATGGCGACCTCGCGTATGAATCGCCGATGCTATGCCCCGCGCCGCGCGGCGGCTGTCCCGGACGCCATGATCCGCGGGTCGCACGATGCGCTACCCTGACTTCGCCGCGCTTGCAGCGCGCCTTACACTGACGGCCAGATGACGACCATCATCGCGATCTCAGGCAGCACGCGCCGCCGCTCATTCAATACGGCGCTCCTGCGCGCGCTTGCCGCAGCGTGGCCGCCGGAATCCCAGTTGTCTATCGAATCGATCGCCGAAATTCCGCTCTACAACGGCGATGAAGAAAGCGCGCACGGCGTTCCGGCGCCCGTGGCGCGGCTGAAGGATGCCATCGCCGCGGCCGAGGGCCTGCTCTTGGTCACGCCGGAGTAC
>JBHELS010000172.1:0-5857 GCA_046263015.1 Burkholderiales bacterium
GGCGATCAATGGAAGGAGATCCTCGCCATCGTGCAGCGGCGCGGACTGATTCCATTCCTCGACCTCGCCTACCAGGGCTTTGCCGATGGCCTCGACGACGACGCCTATGCGGCACGACTCTTCGCCGGCGCCATGACGCCCGTTTTCCTCTCGAGCTCGTTCTCGAAGTCCTTCTCGCTCTATGGCGAACGGGTCGGCGCCTTCAGCGCCGTGACGGCGAGCGCCGAGGAAGCCGCGCGCGTCCTCTCGCAAGTGAAGCGCATCGTGCGCACTACCTACTCCAATCCGCCCTCGCACGGCAGCCAGCTCGTCGCGGCGGTGCTCAACTCGACTGAGCTGCGAGCGCAGTGGGATCACGAGCTCGGCGCGATGCGCGATCGCATCAAGCGCATGCGCCTCGAGCTCGCCGCGAACGTCAAGGAGCGCGCAAGGACCGACTGGGGCTTCATCCTGCAGCAGCGCGGCATGTTTTCCTATACCGGGCTCACCCGGGAGCAAGTGATCCGGCTGCGCAAGGACTATTCGATCTACGCGATCGAGACCGGCCGCATCTGCGTCGCTGCGCTCAACTCAGGCAACGTCAACTACGTCGCCGAGGCGATCGCCAAGGTCATCCAGTAAGGTAAAATCGCCGCCTTCCATTTCGGGTCCCCGATAGCTCAGTTGGTAGAGCGACGGACTGTTAATCCGCAGGTCCCAGGTTCGAGCCCTGGTCGGGGAGCCAACCGCCAGTAAAAGCAAAATTCGTCGCTGCCGCCGCGCCAGACTTGCGCTAATCTGCCTGCTCATTCTGGGAGGGCATAACAATGAAAAGCGCTCTGATATTCGCCGTCGCGGTTCTTGGTTCGGGGGCGGCCCAAGCGGCAGGCATCGGAATACGGGCGGGCACCACCGGCATCGGCGCCGACGTCGGCTTCGGCATCGCACCGACGCTCAGCGCGCGCGTCGGTTACTCCGCGCTGAAGTGGGGCTACGACACCAGCACTTCCAGCGTGAATTACAACGGCAATCTCAAGCTCTCCAACCTGAGCGGGCTCATCGACTTCCATCCGTTCGGGCCGGCGTTTCGCTTCAGCGGCGGCATCATCCTGAACGGCAATAAATACGAAGCGACCGGGCGACCGACCGGCGGCCTTCCGGGCAGCTTCAACGCCACCGTCGAGCCGGCGCACCGCGCGGCGCCCTATCTCGGTATCGGCTGGGGCAACGTGAGCGGCACCGGCGTCAACTTCTATACCGATCTCGGCGTCATGTTCATGGGCTCGCCCAAAGCGACGCTCAGCGCCGATTGCACCGGGCTTTCGGGCGCTCAGTGTTCTGCGCTTCAAAGCCAGGCGGCGGCCGAGCAGTCGCGTCTCGAAGATGACCTCAAGCGCTTCAAGGCCTATCCAGTCCTCAACATCGGATTCACGATCGGCTTCTGAGCCCAACGGGTCGGCCGCCAAGGCGGCGCGGCGATCGATCGGTCGCGCGCCGCTTCATTCACACGCGTAGCGCACTCTTGCCTCGGTAAGGTCAGCCGGAATACCGAGGCTGATCCAGCCGCTCTTTCTTAGGACGAGGCTCCCGACATGGAGATGAGTTTCGCCCTCGCCTTCGACGGTGACGTAAGTACCGTTGGCGCTGTGGTCGCGCAGCACGAACTTGCCGTCGCGCCGGACGATGTGGCAATGGTGTCGTGAGGCGGAGGTGTCATCGATGAAGAGGTCGAGGCTCGGATCGCGGCCGAGGGTTACGAACTCTGTCTCGCGCCGGCGAACGAGCTGTTTGTCCGCGTAAGCGAGCCGCAGCACCGGTAGGGCGATCGCATTCTTTTTCGGTGTGACGCGCCGCGCCAGGGCATCGGGCCAAAGGACTTCGCGCAATTCCTGGCCCTCGAGAATGCTCACGGAAGGAAGCGCGCGCACCGCCGCGCAAATACCAGGCGCTAGGCTCAATGCCGTCTCGGCGGTGGTAAGGATCTGTCCGTCACGCGCTTGCCCGGCTATCTCGCGGGCGAGCTCGACCGTTTGGCCGGCGACGTCGCGCCCGCGCTGCGTCACCCTGCCGCTCTCGTAGCCGATACGCACCTTCATCTCGGCGGACTTGAGTCCGCCCGCTTCCGCGTACGCCTGCATGCGCGCCGCGGCGGCCGTTGCGGCATCGGCGCTCGAAAACACCGCCATCACGGCGTCCGGCTGCTTTCGCAGCACCCGACCGCCGCTCAGTTCGGCAGCCTGGCTGAGCGCTGCCACACAGCGAACCCGCCGGCGCAGCGCTTCGCCGCGCGGGCGCTCGGCTGCGTCGACGCGGGCGTAGAGCACGGTCGTGCGGCGTGGGCTGGTCCCTGCGACCTCTCCCATTTGAAGGCGTTCTGCTCCTCCCATGACTCATCCCCTTTTGTTATGTTTTGCATATGCATTACGATATGCTTAATGCAAAGTGCTGTCAAAAACGTCCCTCTGGAACTAGCGCGCGCGCGAAGCACGCTCGAGCGCCTGCGCCGGCGCGTCTCCACCGTGCGCATCGCCGCCGATACCGGGATTCATCAGAGCCAGGTGTCGCGGCTCGTGCGCGGGCATTTCCGCCGCCTCTCGCCCAACGTGCGCACGCTTCTCGCCTATGCCGAGAAGCCGGCGGCGCGCAAGGACGCTCGGGGTGAGGGCGAAGCGGCGAAGGCGGCCGTGATCAAGGCCGCGCTTCGCACCTGGGATGCGACGCCAGCGGGCGCACAGGCGCTCGTGCGGCTATTGCGCTCGGTGGAACAGCTGCGTCGCGGGGCGCGCTCGCGCTAGCGGCTAGTCCTGGTCCGAATAAGGCGTGACGACGCCTGCCTGGCGGAGCACGAGGCGCCCCTGCGCGGCGAGCTTCGCGCCGCCCTGCGCGTAGAGCCGCCCGATCTCCATGTCGGCGCAGGTGCCGTGCGTTTGCTGCGCGAGCGGCCGGTGCTCCTCATCGAAGGGCACGGCCACCCGCGCCCTGAAGCACTCCTCGATGCCGAGATAGAGCCGCGCCGGCACGGGACTCGCCGCGGTCATCGCCATGAGGCGAAGCCCCCGCAATTCGTCGGTCACGAAACGCGCCGGCGCTTCGCGCGCTTCAACCGCCCGGTAGAGCGCGCGATCCGTGATCCGCACCGCGGCGATCACCACCGCAAGCGCGGCGATGGCGACGATGGTGGCGAGCGCGAGGTGGAATTGCGTAAGCGCCCGTTTGCACTCGGCGGGCGTCGACGCGACGGCGGTGGCGGGCGCAGTGGAGGGAACGGGCAGATCGGCGAGAAAGCGCCGTTCCAGCGTGCTTGGGTCGAGCATCGGATTGGGCCGGCTGCTTGAGGGCCGGTGCGCCAACTATAGGGCGGCGAGCCCGGTCGTTCAATCGTGCGGCGTGGCGGTTTTACTTGCGCGTATAGCGGCCCTCTTTACTCCTCGAGCGCTCCCCGCAGCGCTTCCTCGGCGACATGCACCTTCACGCCGGCGCGTTCCTCCTGCATCGTCAGCGAGATACGGAAGTCGCGATCCGCCCAGCCGCGCTCCATCGCGCGAGTGAGCTCATCGAGCGCGAGCTGCCCAAACTGCATCGGCACGCCGACTTCGCGCGCGAGCTCGAGCGCGAGCGTCGCGTCCTTGTGTGCAAGACGCAGCGCGAAGTTCGCCGGATCGTATTTACCCGGGAGGAAGTTCTCCGCGAGGCGATCGAACGGCCGCTTGCGGCCGCTCGCGCCCTGGCGAAGCGCGCGAAAGAGCGCGAGCGGCTCGACGCCGCCTTTGACGCCGAGGGTGAATACCTCGGCGAGCGCCGCGTGCAGCGCGAAGCTCGCGGTGTTGTGCGCGAGCTTGGCGACGGTGCCCGCGCCGATCGCGCCGACATAGAGCGGCTGGTCGCCGATTGTGCGCAGCACGGAAACGTAGCGATCGAAAACGGCGCGATCGCCGCCGACCCAGATCGCGAGCTTGCCGCTCTTCGCGCCGCTCGCGCCGCCGCTCACCGGCGCGTCGAGAAGCTGCACGTTCTGCCGCGCGAGCTCGCCGTGCAGGCGCCGGATGCGTGTCGGCGAATTGGTCGACAACTCGAACCATGCGGCGCCTTTTGCGAGCATCGACTTGATCTGGGCGGCAACCGCGTCGACCTCGTTCGGCCCGGGAAGCGATGTGAAGACGAGCTCGCAGCCTTGCACAGCGTCCGCCGCGCTTTCGCACCAGTGCCGGAAGCCCTCGACGCGACGCAGATCGTACGCGCGCACTTCGTGCCCGGCGGCCTGCAGGTTCGCGGCCATCGAGCGGCCCATGACGCCAAGGCCGATGAACGCGAGCCTCATGCGCCGCGCTCGGCAAAAACTTCTTTGGCGATCAGGGCCGCGGTGCCGGCGTTCGGCCAGCCGCAATAGAAAGCGAGATGCGTGATGAGCTCGACGATCTCCTCGCGCTTGACGCCGTTATCGAGCGCGCGCCAGATATGGCCGCGGATCTGATCGGGACGCGCGAGCGCGACGAGCGCCGAGACGGTGATGAGGCTGCGCTCGCGCTTCGGCAGTCCCGGGCGCTCCCACACGTCGCCGAACACGACCTTGTCGGTCAGTTCGCCGAGCTTCGGAAACACATCGCGAACCTGGCCGATGGTGGACGGCGGTGCCTTGCGTGCAGCCATTGCGGATCTCCCGAGCGTTGGACGCGGAAACTGTAGCACGCAAGCAAAAGAAGCCCTTCGTTTCGCTCTCCATCGGCGTGCGCGCGATGTCTGATAGTAATGTGCCGACTCTGGATAAGAGGGCGCCGTCGCCGAGCTCGCAGATCGAGTCGCCTTACGCGTGGGCGCGGCTCGTGACGTCGCTCGTCCTGATGACACTCGGCGGCGTCGCCATGTACGGCGTGGTCGTCGTCTTACCGGCGGTGCAGGCGGAGTTCGGTGTGGCGCGCGCCGATGCCGCCCTTCCCTACACGTTGACCATGATCGGCTTTGGCATCGGCGGCATTGCCATGGGAGCGCTTGCCGATCGCTACGGGGTCATGGTGCCGGTGCTGATCGGCGCGCTTGGCTTGGGCGGGGGCCTCGTCCTTTCCGGCATGTCGCAGAACATTCTGCAATTCACGCTCGCCCACGGCGTGCTCGCGGGCTTGCTCGGTTGCTCGGCGACTTTCGCGCCGCTTGTCGCCGACATATCGCTCTGGTTCGCGAAGCGCCGCGGCATTGCGGTGGCGATCGTCATCAGCGGCAACTATCTCGCGGGCGCCGTGTGGCCGCCGGTGCTGCAGCACTTGTTCGATCGCTTCGGCTGGCGCCCGATCTACATCGCCATGGGGCTCTTCTGCTTCGCGGTAATGCTGCCGCTCGCGCTCGTGCTACGCCCGCGCCCGCCGGCGGCGGCACCCGCGACGACTGCGGCCGCGGCCGCCGCCGCACGGCCGCTCGGCATGTCACCCAATGCGCTCATCGCCCTTCTTAGCATCGCCGGCGTCGCCTGTTGCGTCGCCATGTCGATGCCGCAGGTCCACATCGTCGCTTACTGCGGCGACCTCGGCTACGGCGCGCAGCGCGGCGCCGAAATGCTCTCGCTCATGCTCGCCTCTGGCATCGTCAGCCGCCTTGCTTCGGGTTGGATCTCCGATCGCATCGGCGGCGTACGTACGCTACTTCTCGGCTCGGCCCTTCAGGGAATCGCGCTCGCGCTCTTCCTGCCGTTCGACGGCCTCGTGTCGCTCTATATCGTCTCGGCGCTCTTTGGCCTTTTCCAAGGCGGGCTCGTGCCTGCGTACGCGATAATCGTGCGCGAATTCTTCTCGCCGCGCGAAGCCGGCACGCGCGTCGCGATGGTGCTGATGGCGACCCTCTTCGGCATGGCGTTCGGCGGCTGGGTATCGGGCGCCATCTTCGACGCCAC
>JBHELS010000173.1:0-10432 GCA_046263015.1 Burkholderiales bacterium
GAGCGCCTGCTCGATCTGGCGACGCGAGACGCCCTCGAGAATCGGAATATCGGCGTGGAGATGCACTTCGTGCCGCATGGCGAAAACCTCGGAAGGGGGAGGTGGAATTCTACCTAAAATCCTCGGCATGCGACCCGACTATGCGGGCGGTAGCCTCGTCAATCTGGTCGCCTCGATCGCCGCCGCGCGCGGCGCAAAACCACGACACGCGCCGCTCGCCGATCTGACGATCGACGAGCGCGTGCGCAATGTCGTGCTTCTCATCGTCGACGGGCTCGGCGACAACTATCTGTGCCGTCACGGCGCTGGCGGCGAGCTCGCGCGGCGTCGTCGCCGCGCACTGACATCCGTCTTTCCCTCGACCACCGCGTCGGCGATTACCACTACGTACACCGGCTGCACGCCGCTCGAGCACGGCCTCACCGGCTGGTTCACGTATTTCGGCGCCGCTGGCTGCGTGAGCGCGGCGCTGCCATTTCGCAGCCGCGGCGACATGGCGCTTCTTAGCACGCGCGGCGTGAGCGCCGAGCGCATCTATGATGCGCCCTCGATTTTCCGGACGCTCGCCGTGCGCTCGATCGTGGTCACGTACCGCGAGATTGTCGATTCGCACTACAACCGCGTGCATTGCCGCGGCGCCGAGCGGCTCGCGTATCGCAATGCCGAGGAGTTCGTCGCGCAGACCGAAGCGGCGGTGAAATCGAGCGATGAGCGCAAATTCATCTACGCCTATTGGCCGCACTACGACGCCATCTCGCACCGCCATGGCTGCGAGAGCCCGCAGGCGAATGCCGAGTTGGCGATCATCGATGCGGCTTTCGGCCGATTGCTCGCGCGCCTCGGCGGCAGCGACACGCTCGTCATCGCCACCGCGGACCATGGCTTCATCGACGTCGCGCCCGAGGAATCGCTCGAGCTGCCCGCGGCGCTCGCGCCGCAGCTCCGCTTTCCTCTCTGCGGCGAGCGGCGCATCGCCTATTGCCATGTACATTCGCCGCGCGAGTTCGCGAAGCGCGCGGCCGACTGGCTCGGTGAGCGCGCCGATGTCGTGCCGAGCGAGACGCTGATCGAGGACGGCTGGCTGGGGCCCGGGGAGCCGCATCCCTGCATCGGCGAGCGCATCGGCGACGTGGCGCTCATGATGCGCGCTCGCTACACGGTCAAGGACTGGATTACCGGCGAGCCGCGGTTCCTGCACATCGGCAACCACGGCGGCACGCACGAAGACGAGATGTTGATACCCCTCATCGTGGAGGAAGCATGAAAGCGAAAGTGAACGGCACCGAGCTTTACTACGAACTGCACGGCAAAGAAGGCGCGCCCTGGCTCATCTTCAGCCATTCGCTCGCCTGCAGCGTCCGCATGTGGGATCCGCAGATCGCCGCATTCAAGGACCGCTACCGCATTCTTGCGTACGACATGCGCGGCCATGGGCAAAGCGCGGCGCCGAGCGGACCTTATACGCTCGAGATGCTCGCCGACGACGTGCTCGCACTGATGAAGGAGCTGAAGATCGAGCGCGCGCGTTACGTCGGCCTCTCGATCGGCGGCATGATCGGGCAGCATCTCGCGCTCAAAGAGCCCAAGCGCTTCGAGAAGATGGTGCTTGCCGATACCGGCCACGCGCAGACGCCGGAGACGATCAAGCAGTGGGAAGAACGCATCCGCGTCGCACTGGCGCAGGGCATGGAGCCGCTGGTCGCGGGCACGATGGAACGCTGGTTCACGCCGGCGTTTCGCGAGAAGCCCGAAGCGAAGCGCATCGCCGATCTCATCGCCGCAACGCCGGTCGCTGGCTATGTCGGCTGCGGTCAGGCGATCATGAAGCTCAACACCACCGCGCGCTTGAAGGATATCCAGTTGCCCGTGCTCGCCATCACCGGCGAGGCCGATGCCGCGGCGGGCGGCACGCGCTACATCGGCGAGCATGTCCCGGGCGCGAAGTTCGTCAACATTCCGCAGGCCGCGCACATCGCGAACATCGAGCAGCCGGAGAAGTTCAATCAGTCGCTTCGGGAGTTCCTTTGAGGCCCTGCCAGCGCTTCACCTTGGAGGAGGGCACGCCGAAGAGGTCGAGCATCCGCCCGACGGTGTGGGCGACGAGATCGTCCAAGGTCTTCGGCATGGCGTAGAAGGCGGGCATCGGCGGCATGATGATGCCGCCCATCTCGGTCACCGCCACCATGTTGCGCAAATGGGCGAGATTGAGCGGCGTCTCCCGCGGCACGAGAACCAGGCGGCGGCGCTCCTTCAAGACGACGTCTGCCGCACGCGAGACGAGATCGTCGGCGTGCGCATGCGCAACCGCCGCGAGCGTCTTCATCGAACAGGGCGCGATCACCATACCCTCGGTGATGAACGAGCCGCTCGCGATCGTCGCGGCGATGTCTTTCGGGTGATAGGCGAAGTCGGCGAGACGCTCGATCTCTTTTCGCTTCATCTTGTGCTCGTGCCAGACGTTGAGCACGCCGGCGTCGGTGAGCACGAGATGGCTCTCCCAGCCCTCCGTCTCCTTGAGCGCGCGCAGGAGCGAAATGCCGTAGACCGCGCCCGTGGCGCCGGTGATGCCGACGATCAGCCGTTTTGGCATGGCGCGTAGCCTACCTTCGAAGCCGCTCCTTGTCGTCTTCTGCCCATTGGCGGCGGGTTACTTCCTCTCTTACTTTTATCGCAACGTCAACGCGATCATCGCGAAAGACCTGGCGGCGGAGTTCTCGCTGACGAGCGCCGATCTCGGCTTTCTTACCTCCATGTACCTCGCGGCGTTCGCGGCGTTTCAGCTGCCGCTCGGCGTGCTGCTCGACCGCTACGGCCCGCGACGCGTGGTCGCCGCGCTCCTCTGCGCTGCCGCCGCCGGCGCGCTCGTCTTCGCCGCGGCACGCGACCTCGCGATGCTCTCGCTCGGCCGGGCGCTCATCGGCCTCGGCGTGTCGGCGGGCCTGATGGCAGCGATCAAGGCCTTTTCGCTCTGGTTTCCGCTCTCTCGACTCGCGACCATGAACGGCCTGTACCTAGCCGTCGGTGGCCTCGGGGCGCTAAGCGCCACGGCGCCCGCCGAAGCGCTCGTCGAATCGCTCGGCTGGCGCGGCATGTTCACCGCGCTTGCCGCGGCGTCCGCGACGGCCGCGCTGGTCATCTTTTTTGTCGTGCCGGAGAAACCATTACCCGGGACGAGGCAGCCGCTCGCCTCGCAGTTCGCCGGCTTCGCGCGCATCTACGGCAGCCGATATTTCTGGCGCATTGCCCTGCCGCCGGTCATCGGCCAGGCCACGTACTTAGCGCTGCAGGGCTTGTGGCTGGGGCCGTGGCTCTACGACGTCGCGCGGCTCGAGCGAGCGCAGGTCGCGCACTACCTTTTCCTCACCGCGCTCGGTTACATCGCGGGATCGCTCTTCTTCGGCGTCGCCGCCGACCGCCTGGCGCAGCGCGGCGTACCGCGCTTGACGGTGTTCAAAGCCGGGCTCTTCGCTTGCGTTGTGATGCTCGCTCTGATCGCCGCGGGCACGCGGCAGGCACTCGCCGCCGTGCTCGCCCTCTACGCCTTCGCCGGCATTGCGGGCTCGCTTGCCTACGCGCTTCTCACACCGCTCTTCCCGCCGGAAATGACCGGTCGAGTGAACACGGCGTCCAACGTCCTCATGTTCACGTTTTCGTTCGTCGTCCAGTGGGGAATCGGCGCCGCGCTGAGGCTCTACCCGGTCGTCGATGGGCGCTACGCGGCCGAAGGCTATACGGCCGCGTTCACGACGCTCGTGTTCCTGCAGGTTGCGGCGCTCGCTTGGCTCGCGCCGCTACGCTCAGCGCAATTCGGGGACGCTAACCGAACGCCCGGACCGGGTCGGCCCTAGCTCGGTTGCGCCCCCGAAGGGTTGCTTAACCGCGCTTGTAGACGATCTTCTTCGTGCCGCCGTCGCAGGTGCCGACCACTTTGCCCTCGGCCTGCGCGTCCTTTTCGACGATGGCGAGCGTGAAGCTTTCGACGCCGTTCTTCTTGATCTTGTCTTCGATCTCGGTCTTCAGCTCGCCGCAGTCCTTCCTCATCGACTGCGCCCATGTGCTGCTTGCCGAGATTCCCAGCACCAATGCCGCGATGATCACTTTGCCCATTTGTCCCCCTTGCCGCTTCTCAGTTGGCTGCTTCAGTTTGAAAGTCCCTGCGCGCATAGGATGACTTCACAAGGCGGCCTTTGCAAAGACTTGTTGCGCAGGGACGCCGCTTGAGGCGTCGGCGGATGAGTATTTCGCCCACCCGCGGGTGACGACGCTAGAGGCGCGCGCCTAGAAGGAAGAGCGCCGCCCCGCCCGCCGCGAGCGTAACGATGAGGGCGAGGAAGCCGTAGCGACGGAACGCGCCGTTCGGCTTGAAGTAGAGCGCGCGGATGACGTCGTCGCGTCCGCCCACCCACAGCCAGTCGGGGCCCGCCTTGTTGACCACCCGCGGATTGAAGATGCCGATAAAAAAGGACACAAGCGTGCCCAGCATGCTGCAAAACACCATTGTCCGGATTCCTCCCTCTGGCCTGTCGCATTATGAACGATAGGCGGCGAAATGGCACCGTCGTCAATTAGCGACGGCGTGCGGGCACCGCGATAATAAGCGCTCGCATGCTGAAGACCACGATCGCCGGCTCGCTGCCCAAGCCGGCATGGCTCGCCGAACCCGGGAAGCTTTGGCCCGCTTGGCGACTCACCGGCGAGGAGCTCGCGCAAGCGAAGCGCGACGCGACCCTCCTCTGGCTCAAGGCGCAGGAAGACGTTGGGGTGGACATCGTCACGGACGGCGAGCAGTCGCGCCAGCATTTCGTGCACGGCTTTCTCGAAGCGATCGAAGGCATCGACTTCTCGCGCAAAGTGCGCATGGGCATTCGCAACAATCGCTATGACGCGATGGTGCCGGTCGTCACCGGGCCCCTGCGCCTCAAGAGTCGCGTGCACGCCGCCGAAGCGCGCGCAGCGCGCGCGCATACCAAGCGCGCGCTCAAGTTCACGCTGCCCGGCCCAATGACCATCGTCGACACGATAGCCGACGAGCATTACCGCGACAAAGTAAAGCTGGCGATGGCCTTCGCCGAGCTCTTGAACGAGGAAGCGCGCGCGCTCGAAAAGGACGGCGTCGATGTGATCCAGTTCGACGAGCCGGCGTTCAACGTCTACATGAGCGAGGCCAAGCGCTGGGGCATTGGCGCGCTCGAGCGTGCCGCGCGTGCTCTCAAATGCACGACCTGCGTCCACATCTGCTACGGCTACGGCATCGCGGCGAACCTCGACTGGAAGCGCACGCTCGGGGCCGAATGGCGCCAATACGAAGAAATCTTCCCGGCGCTCGCAAAGAGCAAGATCGATCAGATCTCGCTCGAATGCATTCATTCGAAAGTGCCGATCGAGCTTCTGAAGTTGTTGAAAGGCAAGGACGTGCTGATCGGGGTGATCGATGTCGCCACGGACCGCGTGGAGACGCCGCAGGAAGTGGCCGCCGTCATTGCCGCCGCTGCGAAGTACATACCCGCGAAGCACCTCTATCCCTGCACCAACTGCGGCATGGCGCCGATGGACCGCGAGATCGCGGCAAGGAAGCTCGAGTCGCTGGTCGCCGGCACGGCGCTCGCAGCGAAAAAGCTGGGCAGACGGGCGCGCAAATAGTTTTTGCGCCGACGCTCGCGGCCCGCGGCATGGTCGCGTCGCCGCACGCACTTGCTTCGGCCGCGGGCGCCGACATCCTGCGCGCGAGCGGCGGCGCCGTCGATGCGGCAATTGCCACGGCCGCCGCGCTCGGCGTCCTTTATCCGCACATGTGCGGCCTCGGCGGCGATGCGTTCTGGCTGATCTACGACGCGATCGGAAAGCGCGTGGCTTATCTCGATGGCGGCGGGCGTGCCGCGGCGTCTGCGACGCTCGAGCGATTCCGCGGCCAATCGGAGATCCCGTTTCGCGGCATCGCCCCCGCAACCCTGACAACGCCGGGCGCCGTCGCCAGCTTCTGCGAGGCCCACGCCCGCTTCGGAAAAATGCCGCTCGCGCGCTGCCTCGAGTACGCCATTCATTACGCTCGCGACGGCTATCCGATCACCGCGCGCGTCGCGCGTTTCATCGCCGAGACGTCGAGCGAGCTTGCCGCCGACTCGGGCTCCGCCGCGCTCTTCCTGCCGGGCGGCGAGCCGCCGCGCGCAGGCGATCGGCTGCGTAACGACCGGCTCGCGCGCACCTTCGAGTCGATCGCGAGAGCGGGACGCGACGGCTTCTACGGCGGCCAAGTGGCGCGCTCGCTCGGCGGGTTTTCGGCTGCGCAGGGCGGCTTCTTCACCGCGGCCGATCTCGCCTCGCAACGCGCCTATTGGGGCGCGCCGATCGGCGGCGAGTATCGCGGCGTCACCATCTACGAGACGCCCGCCCCGACCCAGGGCTTCACGGTGCTCGAGATGCTGAACCTGATCGAGCCTCTCGCACTCGGTCCCTACCTTGGAGCCGAGCACGTGCATCTTCTGGTGCAGGCGAAACAGCTCGCCTACCAGGATCGCGATCGCTGGCTTGCCGATCCGCGTTTCGCCCGAGTGCCGATCGAGCGGCTCATATCGAAAGCCTATGCCGATGAGCGGCGCAAGTGGGTCGACCCGCTGCACGCGACGCCCTGGGACGCCGTGCCCGGGAGTGATTTGACGGGCGACACGGTGTATGTCGCCGTCGTCGATGCCGAGGGCAACGCCGTCTCGCTGATTTTCAGCCTCTACGGCATTTTCGGCGCCGGTGTGACCGACCCGGAGACGGGCGTGGTGCTGCAGAACCGCGCCGCCTATTTCTCGCTCGATCCCGCGCATGCGAACCGGCTCGAGCCGGGCAAGGTGCCGCTTCATACGCTGATCGCCTCGCTCGCCTTTAAGAACGAGCGACTGTGGGCCGCTCTCGGCTGCATGGGTGCCGATGGCCAGCCGCAAATCCATTTGCAGACGTACGTGGCGCTCATCGACTACGGACTCGACATCCAGGCCGCGGTAGCCGCGCCTCGCTGGCTCTCAGGGCGCTTCGCGCTCGGCGAGCCGCGCGATACGCTGCACATCGAGGCGCGTTTCCCTCGCGAGACGCTCGCGGAGCTCGAGCGCCGCGGACATCGGCTCAATCGCTGGGCCGACTGGAACGAGCTCGCCGGCCACGCGAACGGCATTACCATCGATGGCGAGAGCGGTATGCGCGCGGGCGGCTTCGATCCACGCAGCGACGGCGCCGCGATCGGCTACTGATGCTCGTCCTGGAACTTCTCGCGGAACGGAAAATCGAGGAAGCGATCGAGCGCGGCGAGTTCGACGACCTGCCGGGCGCCGGGCGGCCGCTCGATCTGGACGATGATCCGCTCATCCCGGAAGACATGCGCATCGCGTATCGCGTTCTGAAGGACGCCGGCTATGTGCCCACCGAAGTGCAGACACTGAACCAGATCGCCGAGCTCGAGCACTTCATCGCCCGCCAAGACCTCGACGCCGACGCGGCCGCCCGCGCCGTGAGGAAGCTCGCGCTCCTAAAGACGCGCGTTGAGACGGCGTACTACCGCAAGCTGGTAAACAAGCTCGGCCGCTAGAGCAGCTTATTGCTTGACCACCTTCGCCTCGTGCTCGGCGATGGCTTTCTTCAGCTCGCCGAATTCGCTGCAGCCGAAAAAGCAAATCTTGTCGAGCGCGCCGAGATGCTCCTTCGCCTTGGCGACGTTGCCCACCATCAGGTAGGCCTCGCCGATGTACTCATGGGCGCCGCGATGCTTCGGATCGATGCGCAGCGCCTCGTTGTAGTGTTTGAAGACGAGGTCCATGTCGGCGCTGCCGCTTTTTCTGAGCGAGTAGGCGTAGAGGTTGTGATAGTCGGCATTGCGCGGGTCGGCGCTGATCGCATCGCGCATCGTGGCGGCCGCGCTCTTCCAGTCCTGCTGCCCGGCGGCATCGTTGTAGCGGTCCATCATCGGATCAGCACGTGATGCCGGACCCGCGCTGTCGGCGGCGAACGCAAGGTTGGCGACCAGCAGCGCTAAGATGGCAACGGCGGATTTGCACGACATGGCAGGCTCCCTTTTGAGATACGTGATCGTACTCCTGGCGCTTGCGCTAACACTTGCCCCGAGCATTGCATTCCCCGAGAGGCCGAAGTCGCGCGCCGCCGCCCTCGCTGCGATCGCCGGCTCGGATACGGCCGCGCGTCTCGAAGCGATCGTCTGGCTCGCAAACCGCGGCACCATGGCGGACGCGCCACGCATGCACCAGCTTCTTCGCGACGGCAACGGCCTCGTGCGCGAATACGCCGAGCGCGCACTCTGGGCGCTTTGGAGCCGCTCCGGCGACGCCGCGACCGATCGGCTGATGGCGCGCGGCGTCGAAGCGATGCAAGCGGGCAAACACGACCTGGCCATCGCGACCTTCAGCGAGGTGGTGAAACGAAAGCCCGGCTTCGCCGAAGGCTGGAACAAGCGTGCCACGGCCTACTACCTCGCCGGCGATTACGAAAAGTCGATCGCCGATTGCGCCGAGGCGCTGAAACGCAACCCCCGGCACTTCGGCGCGCTTTCGGGCCTCGGGCAAATCTACATGCAGCTTGAGCGCTACGACGAGGCGCTTGCCTGGTTTCGCAAGGCGCTAGTGGTGAACCCGAACCTGATCGGCGTCGAGTTCAACATCAAAGGTATCGAGCGAGCGCTCGCCGAGAAGCGCGGGCGGGCGATCTAGAGATACTCGCGCGCCGCGGTGTCGGGATCTTCGGGCCGGCCGATGAGGAAGCCCTGCAGGTAGTCGCAGCCGCAGCGGCGCAGGAACTCCTTTTGCGCCGGGGTCTCGACGCCCTCGCCAATGACCTGGATGTCGAGCGCGTGCGCGAGCGCGACGATGGCCGAGACGATGGCGCCCTGCTCACGGTCGTCCGGCGCATCGGCGACGAACGCGCGGTCGATCTTCACTTTGTCGACCGGAAAGCGGCGCAGGTACGCGAGGCTCGAATAGCCTGTGCCGAAGTCGTCGATCGCGATGGTGACGCCGAGCTGCTTCAGGCGCCTGAGCGTCGCGAGCGTGACATCGGTGTGCTGCATCGCGAGCGTCTCGGTGATCTCGAGTTCGAGCAGTTCTGCGGGCAGGCCGCTCTCCTTGAGCGCCTGGCTGACCATGGGCGCAAGCCGCGGATCGTTGAACTGTCGCGGCGAGAGGTTCACCGACACCTGAATGCCGCGCTCGGCGCCGATGAAGGTCGCCCAGCGGCAGGCCTCGCGCAGCACCCATTCGCCGATCTTGAGGATGAGGCCGCTTTCCTCGGCGATGGGGAGGAATTCCGAGGGCGGCAGGAGGCCGCGCTCAGGATGCTGCCAGCGGACGAGCGCCTCGTGCCCTTTGACCGCGCCGCTATGCGCGTCCACCATTCGCTGGTAGTGCACGCGCAGCTCGTCGCGGCCGAGCGCGCGGCGCAGGTCCGTCTCGAGCGCGAGGCGCCGCGACGCCGCCTGGTTCATCTGGTCGGTAAAGAACTGGTAATTGGAGCGACCGAGCTCCTTGGCGTGGTACATCGCGGCGTCCGCGTTGCGGATGAGCGTCTCGGCGTCGCGGCCGTCGTCCGGAAAGACGGCGATGCCCACCGAGCAGGAGACGGCGAGCTCCCGCTCGTCGATCATCACCGCCTGCGACACCTGTTCGATCACCTTCTGCGCGACCTGCGCCGCGTCGGAAGAGCGCCGGACTTCGGGCAGGACGACGACGAACTCGTCGCCGCCTATGCGGCAAATGGTATCGCCTTCGCGCAGCTGCTTCACTAGGCGCTGCGACACTTCCTTCAGGAGGACGTCGCCCACGGCATGACCGAGCGAATCATTGATCGGCTTGAAGCGGTCGAGGTCGATGAACATCACGGCGGTCTGCTTGCGGTTTCTTTGGCTGAGCGCAAGCGCCTGGCGCAATCGGTCCTCGAGCAGCCGCCGGTTCGGTAGCCCGGTGAGCGCGTCATGGTCGGCGAGGTGCTGTGCACGCGCCTTGGCTTCGAGAAGCTCGACGGTGCGCTCGGCAACCGCGAGCTCGAGCGCATCGCGCGACGCCTCGAGCGACTCGCGCGCGGCATGCTCGGCCGATACGTCGTCGTAGATCCAGATCGACCCGGCGCGCGGGTTCTTGCGATCGATCGCCTTGCCGACGAGCTTGCACCAGAAGCTGCTGCCGTCCCGGCGACGATATTGGCGCTCGGCCGTCACCGCGCGGCCGGCGCGCATTTCCTCATACCAGACGCTGTCGCGCTCGAAGTCGTCGCGCGAGCCGTAGATCGCCGCGGTGCTTTTGCCCAGCAGCTCGCCGGGGGCATAGCCGAACATCTGCTCGAAGCGCGGATTGCATCGCTGGTAGGTGCGGTTCCTGACGAAGCTGATGCCGACCGTGGCGTTGTCGAGGATCAGCTCCTGCTCGGCGAGCGCGCGCTGCACGCGCTCGTC
>JBHELS010000174.1:0-3450 GCA_046263015.1 Burkholderiales bacterium
GCGGCGCTCGCCATCGAATTCGTACTCGTCCGCAGCGAGCTCACGCCCGCGCGTGCACGCGAGCTGCAAAAGGGCGCGAGCTTCTACGCGCACAACGCTTTCTTCAGCTCGCGCTCGTCCTCGGGATTCTCTTTTGCGCCGCGCTGATGGCACGCGGTATCGGCCAGTTCTAATCCTTGGCGGCGCCGGTCCAGCCGCGCGCGGTGATATCGAAAGCGCCGCCTTCCGGATCGTGGTACTTCACTTCGTAGAAGCCGCCGCCCGCGTCCGGCTCGCCCATCCAGTGCCGGCCCCCCGCCGCTTCGATCGCGGCGCGCGTCGCGGGCACATCGTCGACGATGAAGCCGAAGTGGTGCGCGCCGACGTAGTCGCGGCCGCGAGCGCCGGCGTACTCCTCTTTCTTGTAGCGAAGGAGCGCGATGTTCATGACGCCGTCGGAGAGATAGACGCCGCTTGCGCCGTCCCAGTCGGTGCTGCCGACGCGGCGCAGCCCGAAAGCGCTGATGTAGAACTCCGCCGCCTTTTCCGGGTCGGCCACCGTGATCGCGATATGACGTAGCTTGGCCATGGCGCTATTCTGACCGATGCTCGAGGCGCTGCTCATCCCCCGAACGCGAGACCTGGGGGACGGTTTCGAAGTGCGCCGCGTGCTGCCGGCGGCGAAGAAGCGCGCGCTCGGCCCGTTCGTCTTCTTCGACCAGATGGGCCCGGTCACGCTGGCGCCCGGCAAGGGACTCGACGTCAGGCCGCATCCGCACATCGGCCTCGCGACCGTGACGTATCTTTTCGAAGGCGAGATCGTGCATCGCGACAGCCTCGGCACGGTTCAGCCGATCCGCCCGGGCGACGTCAACTGGATGACCGCGGGGCGCGGCATCGTGCACTCCGAGCGCACGCCGGCCGAGCTGCGCGCGCACGGTTCGCGCATTTTCGGCATTCAGCTCTGGGTCGGTCTGCCGGCGAGCGAGGAAGAGAGCGCGCCGCGTTTCGAGCACGTGCCGGCCGCGCGGCTGCCGATCGTCGACGGGATGCGTCTCATCCTCGGTGAGTGGCGCGGCGCGCGCTCGCCGGTCGCCACGGCAAGCCCGATGCTCTACGCCGATGCGGCGCTGCACGCGGGCAGCGCACTCGAGCTCGACTTCCGCTACGCCGAGCGCGCCGCTTATGTCGCCGCCGGCGCGATCGATTACGGCGGCGAGCGCCACGAGGCAGGCCGCATGCTGGTTTTCGCTCGCGGCGCGACGCCGCGCATCAGCGCGGCAGCCGAGGCACGCGTGCTCCTTCTCGGCGGCGAGCCGCTCGAGGGCGAGCGTTTCCTCTGGTGGAACTTCGTCTCGAGCCGCGCCGAGCGCATCGCCCGCGCCGCGGCCGATTGGAGAGCGGGAGGCTTCGCCGCCGTTCCGGGCGAGACGGAGTTCATTCCGCTGCCCGACAACGCGCCACGAGTCGTCGACTACCCGTAGCTTGCCATCGGCAAGAGGCGGGCAAGACCGGGGCAAGGTGCGGGAATTGCTACCCATTGGCTCATGGATGGCGCCGAGCCCGCCTGAACTGACGAGCGAATCGGCGGTCGAGACTAGAGCGGCGAGTTGGATGATATGAGAAAAGGTTTTTATAGCGGCGTCGTCCGGAGAAGCACCGGGGCGCCGGCGGCCGATCCCCAACCGCTACGCGAAGCCACTAAGCCCCAGGTCACCGAGCCCCGCACGGGCCGGTGGCGCGGGCTCTACAAGCGTCACGAAAGGCCGCTTCTCGTTCTCGGCGGTGGAGTCGTTGCAGTAGCGCTCATCGCGGTGCACGGCTCCTTCGCGCCGCTCGCAAGCGTCATCACGCAGGACGACATCGATCAGGCCGTGGCGCGAACGCTCGAGACGAAGATCGTCCCGTCGCCCGCGATCAAGGCGTATCAAGCCGTGCGCGCATCGATCGTGCGCATCCGCGCGATCGGTGACGGGCTCGAGCAGGACGAATACTTCCAGCGGGCGACGGGCAGCGGCGTGGTCATCATCGATCGCGGCGTCATCCTCACGAGCCTGCACGTCGTCGCCGGAGCCGCTCGCCTGCGTGTGCAGTTCGAGGACGGCCTCGAGTCCGATGCCAGCATTCTCAGCACGCAGCCCGAGCACGACCTCGCCGTTCTGCAGGCGCGAAGCATCCCGGACGATCTGCAGGCGGCGACGCTGCGCTCCGCGAAGAGCCTGATCGAAGGCGACTACGTGACGGCGGTCGGCTTTCCCTTCGGCATCGGTCCGTCGGTGTCGCACGGCGTCATCTCGGGGCTGCGCCGCCAGTACCAGTCGCCGGATGGCGAGCGCGTACTCTCGAACCTCATCCAATTCGATGCGGCAGCGAACCCGGGCAGCTCCGGCGGTCCGCTGGTGAACGCCGCGGGCGAGGTGATCGGCATCGTCACCGCGATCTTGACGACGAGTGACAAGGCGGGCTTCTCCGGCATTGGCTTCGCCGTGCCGATCGAGATTGCAGCGGGAGCGGCGGGCCTGCCGCCCTTCTAGGCGACGCGATGACATTCCTCTGGCCGAGCGCGCTATGGCTCCTCGTGCTGGTGCCGGCGATGGTGGCGCTTTACGTCCGTCTCCTCGGCCGCAAGAAGAAGGCGGCGCTCGCCTATTCCAACCTTGCCCTCGTGAGAAGCGCGCTCGGTGCGGGCAGCCGTTGGCGGCGCCATCTGCCACCCGCGCTTTTCCTCGTCTCGTTCATCTTCATGCTACTCGCGCTCGCGCGGCCGGCGGCGGTGGTGACGCTGCCCTCGCAGCACGAGACGGTGATCTTGGCGATGGACGTCTCGGGCAGCATGCGCGCCGACGATGTGAAGCCGACTCGCCTCGCCGCCGCGCAGTCGGCGGCGCGCGCCTTCCTGAAGGAGACGCCGAAGAGCACGCGTGTCGGGCTCGTCGCCTTCGCCGGCAGCGCGGCGCTGGTCCAGCCACCGACGCAAAACCGCGAGGATCTGCTCGCGGCCATCGACGCGCTGCAGCTTCAGAACGCCACCGCCGTCGGGAGCGGAATACTCGTGGCCTTGAAGGCCATCTTCCCCGAGCAGGACTTCGAAGTGCGTTCCGCTTCCCACCTGCGCGCGGGCGGCCCGAGCGCCGCCGCCGGCGGCTCGCGCGTCCTGGGCGCGCCGGCGAAGAGCGAGCAAAGGCCAGTGCCGCCCGGTTCATACAAGTCTGCCGTCGTCATTCTCCTCACCGATGGGCAAACGACCACCGGCCCCGATCCGGTCGACGCCGCGCGCCTTGCCGCCGAGCGCGGGGTGCGCGTCTTCACGGTGGGCGTCGGCACGCCCGACGGCCAGATCCTCACCGGCGAAGGCTGGTCGATTCGCGTGCGCCTCGATGAGGACGCGCTGAAGGTGATCGCCGACATGACGCGCGGCGAATACTTCTTTGCCGGCAACGCGCCGGACCTTAAGAAGATCTACGAGGGCCT
>JBHELS010000175.1:0-3020 GCA_046263015.1 Burkholderiales bacterium
AAGTAGATGCGGCCCGAGCGGATGTACTCGCTCGGCTTCTTCTTCAGCCATTCGGAAAACTCGTGGACCTTCTTGCCCGACCAGACCTCGTACGAGCGGTCGAGCCGGTCCATGATGTAGGGCACCCAGCCGATGCCTGCCTCGAGGTAGGCGACACGCAGCTTTGGGAAGCGCTCGAACACGCCCTCCATCACCATGCTGGTCAACTGGATGATCTGCGCGATCGGGTGCTCGAGCGCGTGCGTCTGCGCAAAACGGTAGAAGGCGTTGATGCCAAGGCTCGCCGAAGGGGCGCCGTGCAGCGCGATCGGCACGTCGAGACGCTCGGCCTCCTCGTAGAGCGGCCAGAAGGACGGATCGCCGAGCGGCTTGCGCGTTCCAAGCTCGGCGCCATTCGCGCCGATCACGCCGCCCACCATGCCGAGCTCGGTCACCGCGCGGCGAAGCTCCTTCACCGCTTCGGGCACATCCTGGATCGGCACGAGCGCGACGGCGCGCAGCCGCTGCGGGTTTGCCTTGTGAAACTTGTCCGTGAACCAGTCGTTGTAGGCGCGCGCGAGCGGCACCGCCCACGTCGGGTCCTGAATCATGCTGAAGGCGAGGCCCGCCGTCGGATAAAGGACGGTGCTCTCGATGCCCGTGCCATCGAGGAACTCGAGCCAGGTCTTGGCGTTGATCGTGTAGCCCTTGTGGATGCCAAGGCGCGCCATGATCGCGCCGCGGTGATAGCCGTCGAGCGTCGGAAAAAACGGAAAGCCAAGGAGCGTGTTGTTGCCCTTGTAGGGCGATTCCATGTATTCGAGGAGCTCCTCGTCGCGCTCGATCAGGTGACCGTCCGCGTCCAGCATGCCGCCTTTTACTTTCATGCCTGCACCCCTTTTCCGGTCGTGCCCGTTCGTCTTTCCTGCTTCGCCCGCTGTTTCAGCTTTTTCTTGATCTGTTGCTTTTGCCTGCGCTTGCGCAGATTGCGCCCCGTCGATCGTCCCATTGCAGATCTCCTTAATCGAACTTCAATTTCGCTTCGCGCACGATCTTGCGCGTGTTGTCGAGTGCGTTCGCAATCACCTGGCGGAAGGCTTCCGGCGAATTGCCGACCGGTATCGATTCGGCCGCCTGCAGCCGCTTCTGTACTTCGGACTGGCTAAGCGCCGCCACAAGCGCGTCGTGCAGCCGCTTGACGATGTCGTCGGGCAGCCGCGCCGGACCGATCAGCCCGAACCACGATGGATCGTTGACGAGCGGAAGTCCGGCCTCCGCGAAGGTCGGCACCTGCGGCAGGCTCGCGACGCGCTTGTCGGCCGCCACGGCGAGCGCGCGGAGCTTGCCGGCCTGGATGTGTGGCAGTGAGGAGGGCAGGTTGTCGAAGAGCACCTGCACCTGGCCCGCGAGCGCGTCGTTCAGCGCCGGGCCGGCGCCGCGATACGGCACGTGCGTCATGTCGACCTTCGCGGAATATTTGAACGTCTCGCCGATGAGATGGCCGAGGCTGCCGATGCCCGGCGTGCCGAAGTTGAGCTTGCCGGGATTCTTCTTCGCGTAAGCGATGAACTCGGCCATGTCGTTCGCCGGCACCGACGGGTGAATGGAGACGACGTTGGGCACCGCCGCGATCTGACTGACGAAGCTGAAGTCGCGCACGGCGTCGTAGCGAAGGTCGCGCTGCACGACGGGATTCACCACATGCGTGGAGACGGTGGCGATGCCGAGCGTATAGCCATCGGGCGCGGCATCGGCAATCGCCTTGGCGCCGATCGCGCCGCCCGCGCCGCCGCGGTTATCGACGACCAAAGGCTGGCCGAGCTCGCGTGCGAGACCCTCGGCGGCGATGCGGCCGATGATGTCGGTCGAGCCGCCGGGCGGAAACGGGATGATGAGGGTCACGGGCTTTGCCGGATAAGACTGCGCGGACGCCCATGCCGAGCAGCAAAGCGCGAGGAGTGCGAATAGTCTTGTCACGGTTTTAGCGATTGACCGGCGCGCGGAGGGCTGCGAAATTATCGCGCGCCAGGCGATCGCAGCGGAGGTCGGGATGTTTTTCATCTCAGTGGAATGGCTCGATGAAGGAAAGACGCGTGCCCGCTTCAATCTTCCCGGGCGCGAGGAGTGGCGTGCGGAGCACATTGATGCGCTGATGCATGCGCTCGCCGAGATCCGCGAGGAGATGCGCCCGGCGGTCGCGGAAGAGCCGCCGCGCCTGCAGGAGCTCGAGCCGCTGCACGATCCGCGGTTCGCGAGCGAGCTGCACCAATTCTCGGGCGGCACGCTGATCTCGTTTCGCCATCCGTCGCTCGGCTGGATTCCGTTTCTGCTGCCGAGCCTGCAGCGCCGTACGCTTGTCCGATCGTTCCAGGACCAGGAAGCCGCCTGGAGCGACGTGCGGCTATTTGGCTCGCAGAAAATCGACGGTTGACTCGCTCGGTTTCGGCGTCACGCCGAGCGCATCCAGGCGCTCGCGCGCCGCGCCCTGCGCGCGCCAGCACGGCTCGCCAAGCGCCGCCTGCGCTTCCTCGGCGCTCGCCCATGTCGCGAGCCAAAGCGCTCGCGCACCGCAGCGCGCATGCGAAGCGAGCAGCACGCGCAGCCGCTCGACGAGCTCAGGCGGCACCGGCCGCCCGCGCAGCGCCGTCGCAATCCAGCCGAGATTGGGCACCTGCGGCGCGGCGAGCGCCGCGGCGAATGCGCTTTGGAAGCGGTCGCTTTGCTCGGCGTTGGCGCGCGCGAGGAGGCAGGGCAGCAGCGGACCGTACTCGGCGGTGGCCGATACCGGGTCATCGACGAGCCGCTGCAGGAGCTCTTGCGGCTCCCCGGCGCAATCGGGCGGCGGCTCGACTTCGCGCTCGATGCGCGCGGGCGCCGGAGCGCTCGGCTTGCCCGCGCGCATAAAGGTCGAGCGTGCCGGGTCGTAGAGGAGCACGCCCACCGTGGGTAGCGCGCGAAACCACTGCGCGTGTCCCCAGGCGAGCGCGGCGCCGGTCTCAAAAACGTTGACGCCCGCCTCGTCCGCGAGAAGACCAAAGCCG
>JBHELS010000176.1:0-6736 GCA_046263015.1 Burkholderiales bacterium
GTGACGCGCCACGCGGCGTCGTTCAACTCGAGCGCGCGCGCAAGCAGGCGGGCGCTGGCGCGGCAGTCACGCTCGTAGTCTTGTCCGCCGCGCTTTGGCAGACCGTGGAAGCTCATGACGAGCAGAGGCGAGCGGCCGTGCGCGCTCCAGTGTCGCCGCACCACGCAGGCGAGCGCCTCGATGTACGCCGGATGGTCGTGGAACTCCCGAACCGTTCGCGTGCCCGGCGGTAGCGCGGCGAGCACGCTGCCCGTGCTGCTCTCCGCGTATTGCGGGTAGAGCGGCATGACGACCGGATCCTCCACCTTAGCGAGCGCCGTTTCGATTTTCGGCCGGCCGTAGCGCATGGCGTACGCGACCGGCAGCCGCACGCGCTCCGCGAGCGCGCGCGCCATGCGCGCGGTGTACACCGCGAGCGGCGAGCCTTCGGAAAGCCAGATTTGCGCGTACTTCTCCGCCGAATCGGGCGCGCGCCGCGGCAGCACGATGCGCTCAAGGAGCGGGCGCCATAGCCAGCCGGGCAGCGGCACGACGCGCGGATCGGACAGGAACTCGGCGAGGTACTCCCGCACCGCCTCGGCCGTCGGTGCTTCGGGCGTGCCGAGATTGACGAGGAGAACGCTCTTCAGTGCTGCGAGAGGGCGCTCGAGAGAAGCTTCGCCGTGATGTCGACGATCGGGATCACGCGCTCATAGGCCATGCGGGTCGGCCCAACGACGCCCACCGTGCCGACGACTTCTCCGTCGACCTTGTAGGGCGAGGTGACGACGCTCACTTCGTCGGGCGCGCGGAAGCCCGACTCGCCGCCGATGAAGATCTGCACGCCCTGGCCGCGCAGCGAGACGTCCAGAATCTGCAGGAGCGAGGTCTTGTGCTCGAAGAGCTCGAACAGGCTGCGGAGCCGGCTCATGTCCTGCGAGAGATCCGAGAGGCTGAGCAGGTTGCGCTCGCCCGAGATCACGTATTGCTCGCTTCCTTCGGACATGGCGCGGTTGCCCGCCTCGACCGCCGTGGTGAGGAGCTGGATCATGTCGTGGCGCAGCTCGCGCAGCTCGCTCTGCAGCCGCCCGCGCACATCCTCGAAGGTCTGCCCGGAATAGTTCTGGTTGATGTAGTTAGCCGCCTCGGTGAGCTCGGAAGGCGTGAACTCGCGCTCGGTGAAGAGGATGCGGTTCTGCACGTCCCCTTCGGGCGTGACGACGATGAGGAGGATGCGTTTCTCCGAGAGCCTCAGGAACTCGATGTGGCGGAAGGTCATGGCGCGCCGCCGCGGCGTCATCACGACGCCCGCGAATTGCGTCAGCTGCGAAAGTAGCTGCGAGGCCGCTTGAATGACCCGCTGCGGGTTGTCCGGGTGCAGCTCGCCTTCCAGGCGCTGCAACTCGCCCGACTCGAGCGGCTTGATGACAAGGAGCGTATCGACGAAGAAGCGGTAGCCAAGCGGCGTCGGTACGCGCCCGGCCGAGGTATGCGGGCTCGCAATGAGTCCCAGCTCCTCGAGATCCGCCATGACGTTACGAATGGTGGCGGGGGAAAGGTCGAGCCCCGAGTACTTCGACAGCGTGCGCGAGCCGACCGGCTGACCCTCGGCGATATAGCGCTCAATCAATGTCTTGAGCAGGATTTGCGCGCGCTTGTCGAGCATGCGATTCATTGTACACTCGGCGCGATGGCGCCTGTGGCGAGCGTGCCCGAGTGACACCGAGCTTTCGCCGAATCGCAGTGATCGGCAAACTCGGCACTCCGGAAATCGCGGCGTCGCTAGCCGAGCTCGCCGCTTCCCTGAAGCAGCGCGGCTGCCAGATCCTCATCGAAAAAGAAACCGCGGCGGAGCTCCGCGAGCGCGGTCTTGACTACGCCGCGCTCGGCGGCGAGGCCGATCTCGCGGTGGTGATCGGCGGCGACGGCACGATGCTCGCCGCGGCGCGGAACCTAGTGCGTCACGGCGTGCCGCTCGTCGGCGTGAACCAGGGACGCGTCGGCTTCATGACCGACATCGGGCAGCGCGACATGCGCGAAGGCATCGGCGCGATCGTCGACGGCAATTACACGATGGAGGAGCGCTCGCTCCTCGACGCCGAGGTCCTGCGCGGACCGCAATCGCTGCTGCGTACGATGGCGCTCAACGAAGCGGTGATCGGCAAGGGCTCGCAGGGACGCCTGATCGAGTTCGATCTTCTCCTCGACGGCGAATTCGTCTATGCGCTGCGCGCCGACGGCATCATCGTCGCGACGCCGACCGGCTCGACCGCCTATGCGCTTTCCGCGCAGGGACCGATCCTGCATCCCGCGGTGCAGGCGCTTGCGCTCGTGCCGCTCGCGCCGCACACGCTTTCTGCGCGTCCGGTGAGCGTAAGCGACCGCGCGACGATCGAAATCGTGCTCAAGCACGCGCTCGATGCGCGCGCGCACTTCGACGGACTTGCCCTCGCCGATATGCAAAGCGGCGATCGCCTGATACTCAAGCGCTCGGCCGACAGCGTGCGCTTCGTGCATCCGCCGGGCTACCGTTACTTCGCGACGCTCCGCGAGAAGCTCGGCTGGAGCGAAGTGCGTACCAAGCAGAAATAGCGATGCTGCGCGCGCTCGAGGTCCGCGATTTCGTGCTGATCGAGCGCGCCTCGCTCGAGCTCGCCGAGGGCTTCACCGCGCTTACCGGCGAGACGGGCGCCGGCAAATCGCTGCTCGTCGATGCGCTCGAGCTCCTGGTCGGTGGCCGCGGCGACGCGGCGCTGGTTCGCGAAGGCGCCGAGCGCGCCGAGCTCTCGGGCGAGTTCGATTTTCCGCAACGCGGCGCCTTCGACGAGTGGCTCGCCGAGCGCGATCTCGCGGGCGACCCGGGGAGCCTGGTCCTTCGCCGCTCGATCGACCGCGCCGGCCGCTCGCGCTGCTTCATCAACGGTCACGCTGCGACGCTCGCGCAGTTGAAGGAGGCGGGCGAGTGGCTGGTCGATCTGCACGGCCAGCATGCGCATCAGTCGCTCTTGCGCAGCGCTGCGCAACGCGAGCTCCTCGACGCGCAGGCGGGCGCCGAGGCGTTTGCGCGCGACACCGCGCAGGCGTTTCGCGACTGGAAGCGTCTCGAGCAGGTGGCGACCGAGGCGAGCGCCAAATTCGCCGAGCGCGAGGCGGAGCGCGCCGACTTGAGCGAGCGGCTCGACGACCTGCGAAAGCTCGCGCCGCGCGAAGGCGAATGGCAGCAGGTCGCCGCCGAGCACAAGCGCCTGCAGCACGGCTCGAGTCTCCTCGCCGGCGCGCAATCGTCGCTCGAAGCACTCGCCGAGGCGGAAGGCGCGGCGCTGCCGCAGCTCGGCGCGGTGGCGAGCCGCCTGCGCGCGCTCTCCGAGCACGACAACAAATTGACGACGGTGGTCGAGCTCCTCGAGTCGGCCGAGGCGCAGGCGAACGAAGCGGTGCGCGAGCTCCGCCATTACGCCTCGCGCGTGGAGCTCGACCCGGAAGCGCTTCGTGAAACCGAAGCGCGCATCGAATCGCTGCATGGCGCGGCGCGGCGCCACCGGCTGCGGCCGGAGGAATTGCCGCAACGCATGGCGGAGCTAGAACGGCGCCTGCACGAGCTCGAGCTTTCGGTCAATCCCGAGGCGCTCAGCCGCGAGGTGGGCGCCGCCCGAACGCGCTATGAAGCGGCGGCGAAGAAGCTTTCCGCAAAGCGCGCCTCGGCCGCGCAAGCGCTTTCCAAGGCGGTAACGGCAGCCCTTGGCCAGCTCGCCATGCAATCGGCGCGCTTCCATGTCGCGCTCGTCCGGTTGGACGAGCCGGGCGCGCACGGCGCGGAAGCGATCGAGCTCGAAGTGGCGTCGCACCCGAGCTTGCCGCTGCGCCCGCTCGCCAAGGTCGCATCTGGGGGCGAGCTCTCACGCATCAGCCTCGCGATCCAGCTGGTAGCGGCGAAAGCCTCGCCCGTTGCGACGCTCGTCTTCGATGAGGTGGACGCCGGCATCGGCGGCGCCGTGGCGCAGACGATCGGCCGCTCGCTAAAGCGCCTTGGCAAAGACCGCCAGGTGCTCTGCGTCACGCACTTGCCGCAGGTGGCGGCGAGCGCCGATGCACAGTGGTCGGTCGCGAAATCGGGGCTCAAGATTCGCGTGCAGCCGCTCGACCGCGCGGCGCGCATCGACGAGCTCGCGCGCATGCTCGGCGGCGCCGAGGCGACCGCGCGCAAGCACGCCGCAGAGCTCCTCGACGGTTAAGACGCCGCGCGGACTAGCCCGCGCGGTACGGACAATCCTTCTTCGTGCAGTCGGCGTAGAGCGCAAGCGAATGCCCGTGCAGCGCGAAGCCTCGGCCGCGGGCGATCTCGTTCTGGCGCCGCTCGATCTCCGGGTCGTAGAACTCTTCCACCCGCCCGCATTGCAGGCACACCAGGTGATCGTGATGCCGGCCTTCGTTCAGCTCAAAGACCGCCTTGCCGGTCTCGAAGTGCTGACGCGAAAGGAGGCCAGCGTGCTCGAACTGCGTGAGCACGCGATAGACCGTGGCAAGGCCGACATCGATGCCCTCGGCGATGAGCGCCTTGTAGACATCCTCCGCCGAGAGGTGGCGCACTTTGCTCGATTCGAAGAGCTCGAGAATCTTGCGCCGTGGCAGCGTCGCCTTGAGGCCGCTCTCCTTCAGGCTTTGCGTCGTAGTCATCGACTATCATTATAGGCACCATGCTTCGCGCCGCTCTCGCCGCGCTCCTCCTCTACGCATCGCTCGCCGCGTGCGGCATGCCACGCGTTCCTGGACTCACGCCGTACCAGCCCGAGATCCAGCAGGGCAATTACGTGTCGCAGGAAATGGTGGCGCAGGTGAAGCCCGGCATGACGCGAGAGCAGGTTCGTTTTCTCCTCGGCACGCCGCTTCTCACCGATATCTTCCACACCGATCGGTGGGACTACGTGTATTGGCGCGAAACGGAGAACGGCAAACGCGAAAGCCGCCGCCTCGCGCTTTTCTTCGACGACGGCAAGCTCGCGCGCATCGAAGGCGACGTGGCCTCGCCCGCGTCCGGTCGATGAAGATCGCGCTTGCCGGCGCCGGCGGCCGGATGGGGCGAGCGCTCATCGAAGCGGTACTCGCCGATCGCTCGCTCGAGCTTGCTTGCGCCTTCGATATGCCGGGCAGCGCGGCGATCGGCACTCCGGCGGGCGCCATCGCCATCGGCGCCGACGCGGCGGCCGGCGCGATCGCGGACGTGCTCATCGATTTCACGCGACCCGAGGGCACGCTTTCCAACCTCAAGCATGCGCGCGCCATGGTGATCGGCACGACCGGCTTCTCGGCGAGCCAGCGCGACACCATCGCGCAGGCGGCGAAACGCATTCCCATCGTCATGGCCGCGAATTTCGCCGTCGGCGTCAACGCGGCATACAAGCTCGCCGAGACTGCGGCGAAAATCCTGGGCGACGACTACGACGTCGAGATCATCGAGGCGCATCACCGCCACAAGGTCGACGCCCCTTCGGGCACCGCGCTCAAGTTGGGCGAAGTGGTCGCAGCGGCGCTCAAGCGGAAATTGGGCGACGTCGCCCGTCACGGCCGGTCCGGCGAAACCGGCGAGCGGCCGCCGAAGGAAATCGGCTTTCACGCGCTGCGCGGCGGCGATATCGTCGGCGAGCACACCGTTTTTTTCGCAGGCTCAGGCGAGCGCCTCGAGATCACGGTGCGCTCGCAGAGCCGCATGACCTACGCCGCCGGGGCGGTGCGCGCCGCCAAATGGCTGCACGGCCGGCCGCCTGCGCTCTACGACATGTTCGACGTCCTCGGGCTTCGCTAGGAATTCGCCGTCAGGCACCGAATTTCCGGAATTCCGCCCGGTATAATGGCGGGCATAGGGAGCGGGAAGGGCGCAACGCCTTTCCCGCTTTTCACATCCGCTTCAAGAAATGACGCCCAGCCAAGACGCTGCCCTGCTCGCGCTCGCCGACGGCACGGTGTTCCGCGGCCGTTCGATCGGCGCGCCGGTCACCGCTGTCGGGGAAGTGGTGTTCAACACCGCGATCACCGGCTATCAGGAGATCCTCACCGATCCGTCCTACTGCCGGCAGATCGTGACGCTCACCTATCCGCACATCGGCAATACCGGCGTCAATGACGAGGACGCGGAATCGTCGCGCGTCTTCGCCGAAGGGCTCATCGTGCGCGACGTGCCGCGGCGCCATTCCAATTGGCGGGCTCGCTCCGATCTCCCGTCTTACCTCGCGAAGCACAACATTCCGGGCATCGCCGACATCGATACCCGCAAGCTGACGCGCATCCTGCGGGAAAAAGGCGCGCAGAACGGCTGCCTGATGGCCGGTGATGTCGACGAGGCGCGCGCGCTCGCTAAAGCGCGCGGGTTCCCGGGCCTCGCCGGCATGGATCTCGCCAAGGTGGTGAGCGTGCGCGAGCCCTATGAATGGAGCGAAGGGCACTGGGAGCTCGGCAAAGGCTACCGGCGCCTCGATCAGCCGAAGACGCACGTCGTCGCTTTCGATTACGGCATCAAGCGCAACATCCTGCGCATGCTCGCCGATCGCGGCTCGCGCGTGACCGTCGTTCCGGCGATGACGCCCGCGCGCGAGGTGCTGCGCATGAAGCCCGACGGCGTCTTCCTCTCGAACGGTCCCGGCGATCCTGAGCCTTGCGACTATGCGATCGAGGCGATCGGCGAGATCCTCGACGCGACCGAGCTGCCGGTCTTCGGCATCTGCCTCGGCCACCAGCTGATGGGCCTTGCCTCCGGCGCGAAGAC
>JBHELS010000177.1:0-4055 GCA_046263015.1 Burkholderiales bacterium
GTGCACGATCAGCCCGAGCATCGACACCTGGCGGCTTCTCACCGTCGTCAGGGCCACCGCGACCTGCGGGTTCTTCAGGTACTGGCCCTCCTTCAGCGCCTTGGCGATCGTGTCGGCCGCTTCGCGCGCCGACTGGCCCGAGATCTTCACCGCGCCGACGAGCGGCATGGTGATCGTGCCGGCGTCGCTGATGCGCGCATCGGTCGTCAGATCGGGCTGCTGGAACACCGTGACATGCACCGTGTCGCCCGGCCCGAGGTTGTCGGCGGCGGCTCGCGCAAGCCCCGGGGCCGCGAGCGCCAATGTCAGAAGAACCGTCAGTATGCGAATCATCGTCACCTCGTCGACTTGTCGAAGACCTCTCGGAATTACCGTTTGAACTGAGCTACGTACTCGATCCTTGCCGTCTCGCGCAGACGCTTCACCTCGGCTTCGGCAAGCGCGAGGCGTTTCCTTCCGGCGAGAAAATTCTCGATCAGCGCGCTCGCCTGCTCGAGGCCAAGCGGCGCCTCCTCGGCCTGCACGAGCTGGATCACCGTCGCGCGCACAGAAAAGTGCGCCGCGGCAGGCGTCGCGAGCACCACCAGCTCGCCCGGCTTCAGCCGCGAAACGGCCGGCAGGAACGCGAGCGGCAGTTGCTCGGCGGGCTGCGTCTCGTTCGCGACGACCGCCGGCACGCCGCGCTCTTTCAGCCATGCGGCGAGCTCGTCGATATCGCGGGCGCTCGCGGCTCTCGCGCGCAGCGCATCGGTCATGTCGGGGTTCGCGGCGACGCTCATCTCACGGGTGCGATAGATGCGCCGCTCGGCGAAAAGCGCCGGGTTCTCGGCATAGAAAGCGCGTACTTCTTCGCGCGAAGGCGTGGCCGCGGCGCGCGCCGCGCGCTCGATATAGGCCTGCGCCAGCACTTCACGGCGCGCGTTGTCGATCTCGGCGGCGACCTGCGGGTCGCGCTCGAGGCCCTTCTCGAGCGCTTTCTGCACGAGGAGCTCGCGATCGATCACCTTCTCCACCGCCTGCGCTACACCGGCCGCGCCCGAGCGCAGCTGCCGGGCGGAGATCTCGACCCCGTTCACTCGCGCGACCAGCTGCTCGCGCTCGGCGCGATCGGCGGCGGCGCGTCCGCAGCCTGCAAGCACCGTCAGTGCGCTGAGGGCGACGATCATTTCAGTACGCATACGTGAGCCGCCGGTGCGCGACCCAGGCGGCGGCGGCGAGACCGGCGACGAGCAGCACCCAGCCGCGCGGGTCGGGCACCGAGGTAACGGTGAAGCGCGGCTCGACTGCGGCCGCCTGCGCGGCGACGCGCACCTGCGGCTCGGCGGCGACGCCGGGAAAGGCGCGTGCGTCCGCGGCGCCGCCCGCGACCGTCACCCGGTAGAGATCGGCGAAAGAATAGAGCGAGGGATGCACTTCGTCGGCGCGCGCGCCGGCGAGCGCGCCGAGCGCGAGCATGGAACCGATAACCAAGCGGCGGACGATCTTCATCTCGGGTCCCGAGCATCCTAGGGACGGTCTGTTACGGCGTTGATCCCTCGCGCGGGGGTCGCGATGCACCGTACGGACTAATGCGCGCCTCGGGAGTCGCCATCGCGCGCGCCGCGTCATCGTGGCGGCGACAGCGCCCTGCAAAAAAAATCGGGGCCTTTCGGCCCCGACCATTTCTTTGCGCTTATTACGTACTAGGAGATCACGGATTCAGGATGCGAAGCTCGAGCGCCTTGCCGATCGCCTGCGTGCGGTTCACCACGTTCAGCTTGCGCAGGATCTTCTGCACATGGTTCTTCACCGTGAGCGGGCTGATCTTCAGGATGGCGCCGATCTCGAAGTTCGACTTGCCGAGATAGATCCACTTCAGGATGTCCATCTCGCGCACGGTGAGCACGTTGCCGCCGGAGGCCTTGTCGCCGGTGGCGTCGGCGCGCTTGGTGAGCTGCGTTCTCACCCACGCCGCGTGCAGCGACGGCGCGAGCAATTGGACGAGATAGGCTTGGCGCTGGCCGGCGCTTCCCGGCCGGCAGGCGAAGATGAAGAGGCTGATCGCCCGTCCTTCGGAATCATGGACGCCATGCACGAGAAGCTGCGTCGCGCCGAGCCGCTCGAGCTCGCGTGTGAAGCCGCCGCCGCCCAAAGGCGGATGCGAGGGCCCGACGTCGACGATCACCGGTTGATAGCGCCGCTCTTCCCACGCCTTGAGAAGCGCGGGCGCGACCGCGGTGTCGCGCAGGAACATGTCGCTGAAAAGATTGGGCTCGGGCGTCGTCATCGAGAAGCCGTCGGCGCGAAATGCCGGCGGCTTGCCGAGGCATAGCGTGCAGATCAGGAGCTCATGCCGGATCAGGCTTTGCAGCAGGCCCTGCGTCCAGCTGAAGAAGTGCGGCCTCGCATGAACGCGAAGCGAGGCGTCGAGGTTGAGAACGATCGACTCGATCTGCAGGAAGTCGGTCGCGGCCGAGCGCGCGTCGGCGCTTTTCGCTTCCGCACTGCCCGGCAGAATGGGCGCCGGTGCGGTATCGGCCGAGCTGATGGGGGAGCTGAGTGCGGTTGTCATGGCGTAGGAACTATAGTCCTCTGAATTAATACGTAGTTCGAAGGGCGCAGGCACAAAACGCTAGTCCGCTGAGGCTACAAAGCGCGGTGCCGCGCAACATCATGGTTGAACTGGGGTGCCCTAATCTGCCGCTGCCTTGCACGCCACCCAGGACACCCGGTTTCGGCCGCAGTCGCGTCTTCTTCACAGCCAACCCGGCCCGGGAGCGCTCGTGCAGGCGGCGATCGATCCGCTCGTGTCGATCGGCACACTCGCGGCGGTGGTTGCCTTTTTCGGCGGGCGCTTCGACGGCGCCTGCCTGATCCTGGCGCTCCTCGTCTTTGCGCTCACCTTCCCGGGGAGCCTCGCCGGAGAAGCGCTCGACGGCCGGCGCGCGAGTGCGGGCGAGCTCGCGCTCGACATCGCCACGGGCTGGATTGCGATCGTCGGCTTGCTCGTGCTCCTCGGCTGGGCTTCGCGCACGCTCGGCGTCTTCGACCAGCGCATTCTTCTCAGCTGGGCGCTCGCCACGCCCGCCGCGCTTTTTGCCGCGCACCAGACGCTGCCCCGCATCCTGTCGCGCCTGCTCGCCGCCGAAGGTTTGCGCAAGACCGCGGTGATCGCCGGCGCCAACGATCTCGGCCGCGGGCTCGCCGCGCGCCTCGGCTCGAACCCGATGCACGGCGTGCGCGTCGCCGGCTTCTTCGACGACCGCTCGGCCTCGCGCATCAACGAAAAAGTATTGGGGCCGCTCAGCACGCTCGCCGATTACGTGCGCGCGAACAACGTCGAGATCATCTACATCGCGCTGCCGATGGCCTCGCAGCCGCGCATCCTGAAACTGCTGGAAGAGCTGCGCGACACCACGTCCTCCATCTATTTCGTGCCGGACATCTTCGTCTTCGATCTCATCCAGGCGCGCGTCGACACGATCGCCGACATCGCGGTGGTGGCGGTGTGCGAGACGCCCTTCTACGGCTTCAACGGCGTCGTGAAGCGCATCGAGGATCTGGTGGTCGCCGCGGCGATCCTGGTCCTCATCTCGCCGCTGATGCTCGCCATCGCCGTCGGCGTCAAGCTCTCCTCGCCCGGCCCGGTCCTTTTCAAGCAGCGCCGTTACGGCGTCGATGGACGAAAGATCGTGGTCTACAAATTTCGCACCATGAGCGTGGTCGAGGACGGCGAGGTGATCAGGCAGGCGACCAAGGACGACAAGCGGGTGACGAAGTTCGGCGCCTTCCTGCGCAAGACCTCGCTCGACGAGCTGCCGCAGTTCATCAACGTGCTGCAGGGACGCATGAGCGTCGTCGGTCCGCGGCCGCATGCGGTCGCGCATAACGAGCTCTATCGCAAGCTGATCCGCGGCTACATGATCCGCCACAAGGTGCGCCCCGGCATCACCGGTCTCGCGCAGGTGCATGGCTACCGCGGCGAAACCGAGACCGTCGAGAAGATGAAGGCGCGCATCGAGTACGACCTCGCCTATCTGCGCAGCTGGTCGCTGCTTCTCGACCTGCAGGTGATC
>JBHELS010000178.1:0-15585 GCA_046263015.1 Burkholderiales bacterium
CTTTAATTATTTCGATCGCATAGTACATGAGATGTCCGCCATCGAGCAGCGGGATCGGTAGCAGGTTCAGGACGCCGAGGCTGATGCTGATGAGCGCGAGGAACGTGACATACGAGATCCAGCCGAGGCTCGCCGACTGGCCGGCGAAATCCGCGATGGTCACGGGTCCCGAGAGGTGGCGCCACGACACTTCGCCGACCAGCATCTTGCCGAGCATCTTCAGGCTGAAGAAAGCGATGTCGGCGGTCTTCGCGAACGCACGGCCGAGGCTCGCGAACGGGCCGTGCTGTACGCGCACCAGCATCTTTTCCGCGTAGCCCTCGGGCTGACGGGCTCCAGCGCCAATGCGGCCGATGCGCGTCGCGCCGGCGCTTTGCGGCTCCGGCGTGACCTCGACCGATTGCCGCCGCCCGGCACGCTCGAAGGTGATGTTGAGCGATGTGCCGGGGTGCGAGCGGATGACATCGACGAACGCTTCCCACGTCTCTATCGGCGCGCCGTCCACGGCGACGATGCGATCGCCGCTCACGAGTCCTGCGCGCTCGGCCGGCCCGCTCTCGAGGAGTTGCCCGAGCACTGGCGCAAGCGCCGGTCGATAGAGCCTGAGCCCGACTCGTTCGAGCACGTCGCTTTCCACGTCGCCTGTGGCGAACCCGCGCAGATCCAGGTTGACGGCGGCGATGTGGCCGCGCTCGTTCACCGTCTCGAGGCGCACCGGCTCGCGCTGCAGGGCCGCCTGCAGAACGCGCCAGCGCAGCTCCTGCCAGGTACTGATCGGTTCGCCGTCGATCGCGCGCACCGTGTCGCCCGCCTGCACGCCGGCGCTCGCCGCCACGGTGCCGGCGGGCGGCGCGCCGAGGATCGGACGCGCCTCGGGCAGCCCGTACATGAAAAGGCCGGCGTAAACGAGGACCGCGAACGCGAAGTTGAAAAGCGGTCCGGCGATTACGATGGCGAAGCGCTTCCATACGCTCTGCCGGTTAAAGGCGCGCTCGAGCTCGGCCGGCGCCACCGGGCCCTCGCGTTCATCGAGCATCTTGACGTAGCCGCCGAATGGAATGGCGGCGAGCACCCATTCGGTCCGGTCCGGACCGAGCCGTTTCATAACGAGCGCGCGGCCAAAGCCCACCGAGAAGCGAAGCACCTTGACGCCGCAGAGCCGAGCGATGATGAAGTGCCCGAACTCGTGCACGACGATGAGGACGCCGAGCGCGACGACGAATGCCACCAGCGTCTGCAACAGGCTCACGCCGCCCTCGCAAGCACACAGGCACCGGCCGCGCGACGCGCCTGGTGGTCGGCGGCGAGGACGGTGGCGAGATCGGCGGCCGCGACGCTCGGCACGGCGTCCAGCGTATCGGCGATCACCCGCGCAATGCTAGTGAAGGGAAGCCGCCCGGCGAGGAAGGCGTCCACCGCCACTTCATTCGCAGCATTGAGGAGCGCCGGAGCGGTACCGCCGCGCTCGAGCGCGCTATAAGCAAGCCGCAGACACGGGAAGCGCCGCTCGTCGGGCTGCTCGAAGGAAAGATTTTTCATCGCGGCGAGATCGAGCGGACGGGCACCGGAGGCGATGCGCTCCGGGTAGGCGAGCGCGTGAGCGATCGGCACGCGCATGTCGGGATTCGAGAGTTGCGCGATGAGCGAGCCGTCGACGTACTCGACGAGCGAATGCACGATGCTCTGCGGATGGATCACCACCTCGATCGCGCTCGGCGGCAGGTCAAAGAGCCAGCGCGCCTCGATCACCTCGAGGCCCTTGTTCATCATCGTGGCCGAGTCGACCGAGATCTTCGGTCCCATGACCCAGTTCGGATGCGCGCACGCCTGGGCGGGCGTCGCCGCCTCGAGCGCTTCGAGCGGCGCCGCGCGGAACGGGCCGCCCGAGGCGGTGAGCACGATCCGGCGGACGGCGCTTCGGTCCGAGAGGCACTGGAAGACGGCGTTGTGCTCGCTATCGACCGGCAGGAGCGTCGCGCTCGCTTCGCGCGCCGCGCGCATGAGAATGGGCCCAGCCATGACGAGCGCTTCCTTGTTGGCAAGGAGCACGCGTTTGCCCGAGCGCGCCGCGGCGAGGGTGGAAGGCAAGCCCGCCGCGCCGACGATGGCGGCCATCACCATATCGCAGCGCGAGTCGAGCGCCACCTGCTCGAGACCCTCCGAGCCGAATAAGAGCTCGCTGCCGACTTCGCGGAAGGCGCTAGCAAGCTTCGCGCTCGGCGTGAGCCCGGCGAGTACCGCGTAGGGCGCGCGGTGCGTGCGGCATAGCGCGAGGAGCGCATCGACCGAGCTGTGCGCGGCGAGCGCGTAAACGCGGTAGCGCTCCGGATGCCGCGCGACGACATCGAGGGTGCTCGTGCCGATCGACCCGGTGGCGCCCAGAATTGCAAGATTCAAGCGTTAATCCTCATCCACGGCAAAACCAGCGCCGCGAGCGGCAGCGTCGCCGTTGCGCTGTCGATGCGATCGAGGATGCCGCCGTGTCCCGGCAGCAGCGCCCCGCTGTCCTTCACACCGGCCTGGCGCTTGGCCGCCGACTCGAACAGATCGCCGACGATGCTCACCGCGGCGAAGACGCCGGCGGCGATGAGCCACGGCGCCCAGGCGGCGCGAGCAGCCGCCGCGCCGAGAATGATAGCGTAGGCAAGCGCGGCGAAAAGGCCGCCCGCGGCGCCCTCCCAGGTCTTGCCGGGACTGATGGACGGGGCGAGCTTTCGCCGGCCCCAGGCGCGTCCGACGAAATAGGCGGCGGTGTCCGCCACCCATACGAGGATCAGCACGGCGAGGACCGCGCGCGCCGGCAGCGAAGCGAGCGCAAGCGCCGAGGGCACGATGACGATGAAGCCGCTGACGATGAGGGCCGCTCGCCCCTCCCGCGTCACGCCGCGCGCGAGCCAGAGCGGCACGGCGAGCACCCAGAAAAGCGCCGCAAGCGCGAAGGCCGCGCGCGCCGCGCTCTCGCCGGCGGCGACAAGGGCGATCAGCATGGCCGCGGCGATCGCACCATAGAGCCAAGCGAGCGGCGCCGTAAAGCGGCAGAGGCGTGCCCACTCGAATCCGCCGCCGAGCGCAAGCAAGGCCGCGAGCGCCGCGAGCCAACCACGAGGCAGGAGAAAGAGCGCCGCAAGGAAGGCAACGATCAGCACCGCGGCGGTGGCAACCCGCGCGGCGAGCGCGCCGCTCAGGCGACCTCGGCGCGCTTTGCCGGATCGGCGAGCACCGCCACCTGCTCGCTCGTGCGGCCAAAGCGCCGCTCGCGGCTGCGGTAGGAGGCGATCGCGCGCTCGAGCGCCGCGGCATCGAAATCGGGCCACAGCGTCTCGGTGAAATAGAGCTCGGTGTAGGCGAGCTGCCAGAGGAGGAAATTGCTGATCCTCTGCTCGCCGCCAGTACGAACGAAAAGATCCGGCTCCGGCGCATAGCTCATGGCGAGATGCGCCGCGAGCGCCGACTCGTCGACCGGGCCGCGGATCGGCGCCTCGGCGGCGAGCCGGGCGAGCGCCTGCAGGATGTCCCAGCGGCCGCCGTAATTGGCAGCAATCGTGAGCGTCAGCCGGCGATTGTCGGCCGTGAGCGCCTCGGCCTGCTCGATCAGGCGCGCGATCTTGCGGCCGAAGCGGCCGGTGTCGCCCACCACCTTGAGACGCACCCCGGCGCGATGCAACCGCTCCGCTTCGCTCGTCAGGGCGCTCTGAAAAAGCTGCAGGAGGAGCGCGACCTCCTCGGCGGGACGACGCCAGTTCTCGGAGCTGAAGGCGAAGAGCGTCAGGAATTCGATGCCCCGCTCGGCGCAGTTCTCCACCGTCGCGCGCACCGCCTCGAGCCCGCGCCGATGCCCGGCGATCCTCGGCAGCATGCGGGAGCGCGCCCAGCGCCCGTTGCCGTCCATGATGATGGCGAGATGCCGGGGCACCTCTCCAGGCTTGGGGACCGCCTGCGTCGAGCTCGGGTGTGTCATACGGCGAGCAGCTCGCTTTCCTTTTGTTGCAACAGCTTGTCGATCTCCGCGATATGCCGGTCGGTCATCTTCTGGACTTCATCCTGCGCGCGGCGCTCATCGTTTTCCGACACCTCGTGCTTCTTCAGCGCCTCCTTGAGGTGCTGGATTGCATCGCGGCGCAGGTTTCTCACCGCGACGCGCGCGTTTTCGGCCTCGTGCTTCACCACCTTGATGAGCTCCTTCCTGCGCTCCTCGGTGAGGGCCGGCATCGGCACGCGGATCGTGTCGCCCTGGCTCGCCGGGTTGAGCCCGAGATCGGACTCCCGGATGGCTTTCTCGATCGGCTGCACCATCTTTTTCTCGAACGGCTGCACGGTAATCGTGCGCGCGTCGAGGAGCGTCACTTTAGCCACCTGGTTGAGCGGCGTCGGCGTGCCGTAATAGTCCACGTGGACATGATCGAGAAGGCCGGTGTGCGCGCGGCCGGTGCGCACCTTGGCGAGATCGCCCTTGAACGCCTGGATGGTCTTGTCCATCTTCTGGTCGGTGGTTTTCTTAAGGTCGGCGATCACCATGGTTTTCCTCTCGCGAAAATCATACGTGAACGAGCGTGCCTTCGTCCTCACCGAGCACGACGCGCTTGAGCGCGCCCTTTTTGAAGATGCTGAAGACGCTGATCGGCAGCTTCTGATCGCGGCAGAGGGTGAGCGCGGTCGCGTCCATCACCCTCAGGTTCTTGATAATTGCCTCGTCGAAAGAGAGGCGCGTATAGCGCTCGGCGCGCGGATCGCGCTTCGGGTCGGCGGTATAGACGCCGTCGACCTTGGTCGCCTTGATCACGATCTCGGCGCCCATCTCGCTGCCACGCAGGGCCGCCGCCGTATCGGTGGTGAAGAACGGATTGCCCGTGCCGGCGGCGAAGATGACGATTTTTCCCTCCTCGAGGTAGCGAATCGCCTTGCCGCGGATGTAGGGCTCCACGACCTGCTCGATGTTGAGCGCGGAAAGCGCGCGGCTCGAGATCCCGGCCTGGCGCATCGCGTCTTGGAGCGCGAGCGCGTTCATCACCGTGGCGAGCATGCCCATGTAATCGGCCGTCGCCCGGTCCATGCCGGCCGCGCCAGGGGCGACGCCGCGAAAGATGTTGCCGCCGCCAATCACCACCCCGATCTCGACGCCCAGGCGCGCCACCTGCGCGATTTCGGCGACGATCTCCTCGATCGTCTGGCGGTTGATGCCAAACGGGTCCTCGCCCATCAGGGCTTCGCCCGAGAGCTTGAGCAGGATCCGTTTGTACTTAGGCGTCAATGGGCTTTGCCGGCTTGGGCCATCACCTCGGCCGCGAAATCGGTGGCTTTCTTCTCGATACCCTCACCAACGACGAAGAAGGCATATCCGTTGACCTTGGCCTTTCTCGAGGCGAGCATTTTTTCGACGGTCTGCTTGTCGTCCTTGACGAACGGCTGACCGAGGAGCGTTCTCTCGCCGAGAAATTTATTGACCGCCCCCTCGACCATCTTGGCAATGATTTCCGCGGGCTTGCCCGAGTCTTTCGCGCGCGCCTCCTGGATGCGGCGCTCCTCGGCCACCACGTCCTCGGGCACATCGCTCCTATGCAGGTGAGCGGGCTTCGCGAAGGCGATATGCATGGCGAGGTCCTTGCCTACCTCCTGGGGCCCTTCGTAGTCCACGAGCACGCCGATTTTCGCGCCGTGCAGATACAGCGCAAGCTTGCCCCTTGCTTGCAGGCGCTTGAAGCGCCGTATGCTGATGTTCTCGCCGATCTTCTGAACGAGCGCCTGGCGGCGTGCTTCCACCTGGCCGCCCGTCGTATCGAGCGATGCGAGCTCCTCGACGTTGGCCGGCGCGCGCGTCGCGGCGAGCTCGGCGAGCGATTGCGCAAAGCGCACGAAGTCCTCGTTCTTGGCGACGAAATCGGTCTCGCTATTGAGCTCGACGAGCGCGCCGACCTTTTCGTCCGCCGCGACCCACGCGCCGATCACGCCCTCGGCAGCGATGCGGCTCGCCGCCTTGCTCGCCTTGGCGCCGCTCTTGATCCGCAGGAGCTCTTCCGCCTTTTTCAGGTCGCCCTCGCACTCGGCGAGCGCTTTTTTGCATTCCATCATTCCCAGGCCGGTGATCTCACGCAGCTCCTTCACCAGTCCCGCACTGATCTCTGCCATTTCCAAGATGCTCCTTACAGGTTGAAAAAAAGGGGCCTAGAGCCCCTTTTCCGTTGCGCCGGTGGCGGCAAACCTAGCCGGCCGTTTCATCCTCTTCCACCTCGACGAACTCATCACGCGAGCCGGCCGCGACTTCCTCGAGCGACTGGCTGCGGCCTTCGAGCACCGCATCGGCCATGCCGCGCGCGTAGAGACGAATTGCGCGGCTCGAATCGTCGTTGCCTGGAATGACGTAATCGATGCCTTCGGGCGAGTGGTTGGTGTCGACGATCCCGAGCACCGGAATGCCGAGCTTCACCGCTTCGGCCACCGCGCCTTTCTGGTAGCCGACATCGACGATGAAGAGCGCGTCGGGCAGCGCCGTAAGATCCTTGATGCCGCCGAGCGAGCGCTGCAGCTTTTCCATCTCGCGCGTGACGCCGAGCGCCTCCTTCTTCGACATGCGCTCGAGGCCGCCTTCCTGCGCGAGCGCCTCCATTTCCTTCAGGCGCTTGATCGACTGCTTCACGGTCTTGAAATTCGTGAGCATGCCGCCGAGCCAGCGGTAATCGACGTAGGGCATCTGGCAGCGTTGCGCTTCCTCGCGGATGGTCTCCCGCGCCTGGCGCTTGGTGCCGACGAAGAGCAGCATTCCCCTGTTGGCGGCGAGCTGGCGCGCGAATTTAAGCGCGTCCTGGTATAGCGCCAGCGTCTTTTCCAGGTTGATGATGTGGATCTTGTTGCGGTGGCCGAAAATGTACGGCGCCATCTTCGGATTCCAGTACCGCGTCTGATGGCCGAAATGCACTCCGGCCTCCAGCATTTGACGCATCGTGACCGACACTCTTCTCTCCTTAGGGTTAGGTCTGCCGCGGCGAGCAGAACTTCGGCATCGAACCGAAGCACCCTAGTGCTGCGCGCGGGATAATTGCTTGCTGCATCGCAAGCGAGCGCGAAATTCTAGCATAATCAGTCTAATGGCAGTTGTTCTGAAGACCGCCGAGGAACTCGAGCGGATGCGCATCGCCGGGCGACTCGCGGCAGAGGTACTCGACTTCGTCACCCCCTACGTCAAGCCGGGCGTCACCACCGGACGGCTGAACGACCTCTGCCACGATTACATGGTGAACGAGCAGCGCAGCATACCGGCGCCGCTCCACTATGCGCCCCCGGGCTACAAGCCTTTTCCGAAATCGATCTGCACCTCGGTCAATCATCAGGTGTGTCATGGCGTGCCGGGGGAGCGCGTGCTGAAGGCAGGCGATGTCCTCAATATCGACATCACGGTGATCAAGGATGGCTTCCACGGCGACTCGAGCCGCATGTTCTATGTCGGTGAGCCGAGCATTCAGGCGCGCCGCCTGGTGGAAGTGACCTACGAGTGCATGTGGCTCGGCATCGGCTCCGTGCGGCCCGGCGCGCGCCTTGGCGATATCGGCGCCGCCATCCAGGCGCATGCCGAAGCGCACGGCTTCTCGGTAGTGCGCGAATTCTGCGGCCACGGCATCGGTCGCAGGTTTCATGAGGAGCCGCAGGTCCTTCATTACGGCAAGCCCGGCACGGGATTGACGCTGCAGCCGGGAATGACGTTCACGGTCGAGCCGATGATCAACGCCGGCAAGCCCGCGATTCGCGAGCTCGCCGACGGCTGGACGATCGTGACCAAGGACCATAGCCTCTCGGCGCAGTGGGAGCACACGGTCGCGGTCACCGACGAAGCCTACGAAGTGCTAACGGTGTCGCGGGGCACGCCGCCACCGCCACCCTCGGCTCGGGAGCGGGCCGCCCCCGCGTGAGCGCCGCGACGCTGCGCGAGCAAGTCGCCGCCGAGCGCGCGGCGTTGCGCGCGGCATATCTCGCGCGGCCGCAGCCGCGCACACTGCTCAGGGCGCACGCGCAGCTCATCGATCGCACGGTCAAGGCGGTGCCCGGGCTCCCGGCCGGGGCGGCGCTTGTGGCGACGGGTGGTTATGGCCGCGGTGAGCTCTACCCGTACTCGGATATCGACCTGCTGATCCTGCTCGCGCACGAGCCGCAAAGCGCCGAGCGCGAGTCGCTCGAGCGCCTGATCGGCACATTTTGGGACATCGGCCTGGAAATCGGGCACAGCGTTCGCACCATCGAGGCCTGCATTACGGCGGCGGCTGACGACGTGACGGTGCGCACGAGCCTCCTCGAAACGCGCTTTCTCGCGGGCAGCCGCGGGCTCTTTCGCCAGCTCGGGCGCGCGCTCGCGCCGATCTTGGAGCCGATCGCCTTCCTGAAGGCGAAAAAGCTCGAGCAGGAGCAGCGCCATGCCAAGCACCAGGACTCGCCCTACTCGCTCGAGCCGAACCTGAAGGAAGCGCCGGGCGGGCTTCGCGACCTGCAGGTGATCCATTGGATCGCACGCGCCGCGGGGCTCGGCCGGCGCTGGAGCGATCTCCTGGCGCAGGGGGTGATCGAGGACGACGAGGCGCGAAGCCTCGGCCGGCACGAGCTCTTGCTCCAGGACCTGCGCATCCGGCTGCACTACCTCGCCGGGCGGCGCGAGGACCGGCTGGTGTTCGACGTGCAGACGGCGCTCGCCGAGCAGCTCGGCTACACCGACAGCGCGCACCGCCGGGCGAGCGAAGCGATGATGCAGCGCTATTACCAGACGGCGAAGGGCGTGACACAGCTCAACACCATCGTCCTGCAGAACCTTGAAGCACGCCTTGCGCCCGAGCCGGCGGCGGCGCCGCAGCCGCTGAACGAGCGCTTCCAGGTGCGCGGCGAGCTCCTCGAGACGGCAGCCGAGGATCTTTTCGAGCGCGAGCCGCTCGCGATCCTCGAGAGCTTTCTCCTCCTCATGCAGCACCAGGAGCTTCGCGGCATGAGCGCGCCGACGCTGCGCGCGCTTTACCGCGCGCGGCGGCGGATCGACGCCGGCTTTCGCGCCGATCCGCTCGCGCGGCTTTTGTTTCTGCAATGCCTGCAGCAGCCGCGCGGCATCGTGCACGAGTTCCGGCGCATGAATCAGTACGGCATCCTCGGCCGCTACCTTCCGGAATTCGGCCGCATCGTCGGCCAGATGCAGCACGATCTCTTCCACGTCTACACCGTCGACCAGCACATCCTGATGGTGGTGCGCAACCTCCGGCGCTTCACGATGCCCGAGCTCGCGCACGAGTTTCCACTGTGCACCGAGCTGATGAGCGGCTTTGAGCGCCGCTGGGTCCTCTATATCGCGGCGCTCTACCACGACATCGCCAAAGGCCGTGGCGGCGATCACTCGCACCTCGGCTCGCGCGATGTGCGCGGCTTCGCCCGCCGCCACGGCCTCGCCGAGGACGACCGCGAGCTCGTCGAGTTCCTGGTCGAGAACCACCTTGCGATGTCGCACGTCGCGCAAAAGCAGGACGTCTACGACCCGGAGGTGGTGCGCGCTTTCGCCGAGAAGGTCGCGAGCGAGCGGCGTCTCGTCGCCTTGTACCTGCTGACGGTCGCCGATGTGCGCGGAACGAGCCCGAAAGTGTGGAACGCATGGAAAGGCAAGCTCCTCGAGGATCTCTTTCGGGCTACGCGGCGTGTCCTCACCGGCGAGCCGCTCGCGCGCGATGCCGCGCTCGCCGAGAAGCAGGCCGAAGCCGCTCGCCTGCTTCGCCTCTACGCGCTCAGCGACACGGTCAAGGACCAGCTCTGGGCGAGCCTCGACATCACCTACTTCCTGCGCCATGGCGCGCAGGAGATCGCCTGGCACACGCGCAACCTTCACTACCGGGTCGAAGCCGAGCGCCCGGTGGTGAAGGCGCGCCTCGCGCCCTTCGGCGAAGGTCTGCAGGTGATGATCTACACCAAGGATCGCGAAGCGCTTTTCGCGCGCATTTGCGGCTACTTCGACCGTGCGAGCTACAACATCGTCGAGGCGAAGATCCACACGACGAGGAACGGCTACGCGCTCGACACTTTCGTCGTGATGGGGACCGGTGGCGGCACGCATTACCGCGACCTCATCAGCACGATCGAGACGGGGCTCGCGCAGGAGCTGCAATCGGATGCGCCGCTCGGCGCGCCGCGCGGCGGACGGCTCTCGCGACGCGTCCGCCACTTCCCGATTTCGCCGGCGGTCGATGTGCGGCCGGACGAGCGCGGCGCCTATTACGTGCTCTCGCTCGTCGCGAGCGACCGGCCCGGCCTCCTCTACGGCATCGCCCGCATTCTCGCGCGCCACCATATCCGCCTGCAGACGGCGCGCATCAACACGCTCGGCGATCGCGTCGAAGACGTGTTCCTGGTTTCGGGCGAGACGCTCTCGGTGCCGAAAAGCGTGCTCCAGCTTGAGCAAGAACTCCTTAACGATCTGCAGGTCGCGCCACGCGAGGTGGCCTAAAGGCGTTCCGTGAGGATGGCTAGGCTACTTGCCCCCGTAGCCGTGGCAGGAATCGGTATTGCCCTTGCTCCACTCGCTGACCGCGTTAACGAGCGTGCCGGACATCGGGCCATGGTAGAGGGTCACCTCCGTCGCCTTTGCGCCCTTCGCCTCGATATCGGCAGCGAGGCGGTACAGGCCGCCTTCTGGCTGCAACGCCATATTGCTATCCCAGATCTGGTAGGTCAGCTCGGCGCGCTTCGGCGAGACCTTGTCGACGCTCATGTGGTAGGCGCTTTTCGAGCGCGACCCCACGGAGGCCGAGGTCTGCGTTACCTGTTCCTTGTTGACGCACTCATTCGCCCGTTTCTGCAGGCTCGCCACCACGGCGTCGAGGTTGCGCGCTACGGTGTAGGTCTGCTTCGTGATCTGCGGATGGTGAGTGAACTCCACCCGGCTCTGCGGCGGTTTCATCGCTGCGCACGATGCGAGCATTAGCGAGATGACAGCCAACGAGGCAATCGTGACCGAGCCCGCACGGTGTTTCCAATAGCGCTGCATGGATTCCCCTAAGGATCATTAGTGTTGTTTTCGTTACGGGCGACATGATGCCGTCGATCCTGGCACCGACCAAACCAGTAGTTCACGCGCGGCGCCTGGCGGGGCGCCGGTCTAATCCTCTTGCGGCAGCTCCTGTCCTGGGAACAGCGCCTCGTTGAAGCCGAACTTCGTCAGGTCGCGGATCCTCATCGGGTAGAGGATGCCGTCGAGGTGGTCGACCTCGTGCTGCACGACGCGCGCATGGAAGCCCGACACTTCGCGCTCGAACGCTGTGCCGAGCGCGTCGACGCCGCGATAGCGTAGCCGTGCGTGGCGCGGCACCCAGCCCCGCATGCCGGGAACCGAGAGGCACCCCTCCCAGCCCTCCTCCGTCTCGGTGCCAAGCGGCGTCAGCACCGGATTGATGAGCACGGTGTCAGGCACCTCCTCGACATCCGGGTAACGCGGATTGGCGTGCACGCCGAAAATGACGACGCGCAGTCCGACGCCGATCTGCGGCGCGGCGAGCCCGGCGCCGTTGAGATGCGCCATGGTGTCGCGCATGTCGGCGAGAAGCGCGAAGAGCTCGGGCGTGCCGAACTCCTTCACCTCCCGCGAGCGTTCGAGCAGGCGCGGGTCTCCCATGCGCAGTACTTCTCGTATCACTTGCAGAGCTCCTCGATGATGCGGCGTACGCGGCCCATGGCTTCCTCCAACACGGCGGCGATGCTCTCGAGCGCGATCGCGCGCTTGCTGTCGCCGCGGCCGGCGGCGTAGTTGGCGACGACCGCGATCGCCCCATATTCCAGGCCGATCTCGCGCGCGAGCGCGGCCTCCGGCATCGCCGTCATGCCGACGAGAGCGGCGCCATCGCGCTCGAGCCGATCGACCTCGGCCGCAGTCTCGAGACGCGGCCCCTGCGTGCAGGCGTAGACGCCGCCATCGACGAGCCGCTCGCCGCAGGCCACCCCGGCCGCCCGAATTTTCGCGCGCAAGCGCGCGGAGTAAGGCTCGGTGAAATCGATGTGTTTCACGGGGACACCGTTGCCTTCGTAATACGTCGCGCGGCGGCCCCAGGTGTAGTCGATGATCTGGTGCGGCAGCACGAGCGCGCCCGGCGCGAGCGAAGCGCGGACCGCTCCGACGGTCGCGACCGATAGGACTTCGAGCGCGCCCGCGTCCTTCAGCGCATACAGGTTCGCGCGATAGTTCACCTCGTGCGGCGCGACGCTGTGCCCCTCGCCGTGCCGCGCGAGAAAGACCACATCGCGGCTCGCGATGCGGCCGAAGCTGAGCGTGCCCGACGGCTCGCCGTAGGGTGTGCGGGGGCGCTTGCGATCCGTGAGCTGCAGGTTGCCGAGCGCGGCGAGGCCCGACCCGCCGATGATCGCCAGCATCAGGCTTCGCGCATCGCGCGGATTTCCGGAAGGTTGCGCCAATAACCCTTCGCGTCCATGCCGTAGCCGAAAACGAAGCGATCGGCGATTTCCAGCCCGACGAAGTCGGCGCGGATCGGTTTCGGCCGCGCGAGGCGCTTCTCGACCAGTACCGCGCTCTGGAAGCTCGCCGCGCCGAGCTCGAGGAGCCGTGCCCGAATGGCCGCGAGCGTATGCCCGCCATCGAGAATATCGTCGAGCACGAGCACCGAGCGGCTGCGCACCGCCGCGGGCGGCGTCACGCGCCATTCGATTTGCGCACCGCGCGTCTCGTTGCCGTAGCGCGAGGCATGCACATAGTCGAGGTCGAGAGGAAAGCGAAGGAGCGGCAGGAGCTGTCCGGCGAAAACCACGGCGCCGCCCATCACCACGAGGACGAGCGGGTACGCTCCCGCGAGGCGCGCTGTGATCTCCTCCGCCACGCGGCGCACCGCGGCTTGGATCTGGTCCGCGCTCGCGATGACATCCGACTGCTCGAGGAAGCGCCACGCCGCCTGGGAATCGGGCATGGCGACGAGTCTAGCGTGACTCGAGATAGCGGGCGAAAGCCCGACCGATCTCGGCGTGGCGTAGGCCGAGCTCCACCGTCGCCTGCAGATAGCCGAGCTTGGAGCCGCAATCGAAACGCCGGCCGGGGAGCCGCACCGCGGCGACGCGCTCGTGCGAAAGCAGTGCCGAGATGGCGTCGGTGAGCTGGATCTCGCCGCCCGCGCCCGGCGTGAGCGACGCGAGCAGATCGAAGATCCGCGACGTCAGTACATAGCGGCCGATCACGGCGAGGTTGGAAGGGGCCTCGGCCGGTTTGGGTTTTTCCACGATCGCGCGTATGCGGGCAGTGTCGCCCTGCATACCCTCGATCGTCACGATACCGTAGCTCTCGGTCTGGTCGCGCGGCACTTCCTCAACGCCGAGGAGCGAGCAGCCTTGCGCCTCGAAAATCTGCGCCATGCGCGCGATCGCCGGCGGCTCCGAATCCATGAGGTCATCGGCGAGCAAAACCGCAAACGGATCGTCGCCGATCACGGGCTGGGCGCAGAGCACGGCATGCCCGAGCCCGAGGGGTTCGGGCTGCCGGATATAGATGCAGCGCACGCCCTCGGGCAGGACCGAGCGCACCTGCGCAAGGAGCGCCTCCTTGCCCTTTCGCTCGAGCTCGGTCTCTAGCTCGTAGGCCTTGTCGAAATGATCCTCGATCGCGCGCTTGTGGCGCCCGGTAACGAAGATCATGTCGGTGATGCCGGCCGCCGCGGCTTCCTCGACCGCATACTGGATGAGCGGCTTGTCGACCACCGGCATCATCTCTTTCGGGCTCGCCTTCGTCACCGGCAGGAAGCGGCTGCCGAAGCCCGCCACCGGGAAGACCGCTTTTCTAAGCTTGGGCATCACCGCTCCTCAAAAATTCGCGCAGCTTCTCTTCATCGATCACCGGCACGCCGAGCGTGCGGGCTCTGTCGAGCTTACTGCCGGCGTCAGCGCCGGCAACGACGTAGTCTGTATTCTTCGACACGGAAGCGGCGACCTTGTGCCCGCGCGCCTCGAGCGCCTCGCGCGCCTCCTCGCGCGTCATGGCGGCGAGCGACCCCGTGAGCACGAACGTCTTGCCGCTTTTGCCGCTACGCCGTGTCGCGGCCGCCACCTGGACGGAGTCGGCCAGGCGTGCGATCACATCGCCGTTATGGGGCTCGTGGACGAACTTTTCGATCGCTTCGGCGAGCTCCGGCCCGATGCCCTCGAGCGGCACTTGGCGCACCCCTTCGCCGCGTTTTCGACGTTGCGCATTTTCCTTGCGCAGCGCCTCCTTGTCCGCCATCAGCGTCGGCCAATCGGCCTCCAGGAAGGAAGCAAGCGAGCCGAAGTGGCTCGCGAGCAGCTTCGCCACTTCCTCGCCGACCCCCGGGATGCCAAGCGCATAGATGAACCGGTGCAGCTCCGCACGCCGCGAGCGCCCGATGCTCGCGAGGACGTTGGCCGCGGACTTTTCGCCCATGCGCTCGAGCGCGCCGAGCGTCCGGGCGTCGAGCCGGTAGAGATCGGCGGGAGTCCTGACGAGCTCGCGCTCGACCAGCTGGTCGACGAGCTTGTCGCCGAGTCCCTCGATGTCCAGCGCGCGGCGGCTCGCGAAATGAAGCAGCGTCTGCTTGCGCTGCGCCTTGCAGAAGAGCCCGCCCGAGCACCGGGTCGCCGCCTCGCCCGCGACACGCGCGACGGGCGAGCCGCACACCGGACAGCGCGACGGCATCTCGAAGCGCTGCTCGGCAAGCCGCGGGCCCGGCGCTCGCACGCTCACGACCTCCGGAATGACGTCGCCCGCGCGCCGGATCACCACCGTGTCTCCTACCCAGACGTCCTTGCGGCGCAGCTCGTCCTCGTTATGCAGCGTCGCGCTGCTCACCGTGACCCCGCCGACGAACACCGGCTTCAACTTCGCCACCGGCGTAAGCGTGCCGGTGCGCCCGACCTGCACCTCGATCGCCTGCACCTCGGTGACCTCTTCCTGCGGCGGGTACTTGTGCGCGATCGCCCAGCGCGGCTCGCGCGCGACGTTGCCGAGCTCGCGCTGAAGACTCAAGTCGTTCACCTTGTAGACGACGCCGTCGATGTCGAACGGTAGCCGCGCGCGCTCGGCGCCTATGCGGCGGTGATACTCGATCAGCTCTTCGGCGCCCCTGACCACGGCACGGCGCTCGTCGACCGGGATGCCGTAGGCGACCAGCTGGTCGAGGAGTTCGCTGTGCCGGCGCGGAACTCGCAGGCCGCGAATCACGCCGTAGCCATAGGCGAAGAACGAGAGCGGACGGCGCGCGGTCACCTTCGGATCGAGCTGGCGCACCGCGCCGGCGGCGGTGTTGCGCGGGTTGATGAAGAGCTTCTCGCCCGCCTGGGCTTGCCGGCGATTCAGTTTCGCGAACGCCGAGCGGGTCATGAAGATCTCGCCACGCACCTCGAGGACGTCGGGCGCCTTGCCGGCGAGCTTGAGAGGAATGCTGTGGATGGTGCGGACGTTCGCCGTGACGTCCTCGCCGACCTCGCCGTCGCCGCGCGTCGCGGCGCGTGCAAGGACGCCCTTTTCATAGCGCAGGCTGATCGCGAGGCCGTCGAGCTTGAGCTCGGCAGCGTACTCGACCGGCGGATCGTGCGGCTCGAGGCCGAGCTCGCGCCGAATACGCGCGTCAAAGC
>JBHELS010000179.1:0-3872 GCA_046263015.1 Burkholderiales bacterium
TGCACATCGTGATCGGCTTCCCGCCGGGCGGCGGCATCGATACGGTCGCGCGCCTCATCGGGCCGAAGATGTCGGCGAGCCTGGGTCAGCCGGTGGTGATCGATAACCGGCCCGGCGGCGGTGGCGTGCTTGGCACCGACGTGGTCGCGAAAGCGGCGCCCGACGGCCACACCGTCTTCCTCGGCACGATGGGCAATCTCGCGGTGAATCCGCTTTTCCTGCCGAATCTGCCCTTCAGCATGGATCGCGACCTCGCGCCGGTGACGCAGCTCGTCTCCACCTGGTTCCTGCTCTACGCGAATCCGGCCCTGCCGGCGAGGAGCGTGCCGGAGTTGATTTCGCATGCCAAGGCGAATCCTGGGAAGATCAATTTCTGCTCGAGCGGCAACGGCGGTGCGCCGCATCTCGCGGCAGAGCTCTTCGCCTCCATGGCGGGCATTCAACTGGTGCACGTGCCCTACAAAGGCAGCGCGCCCTGCGTTGCCGATCTCATCGGCGGCCAGGTGCAACTCACCTTCGAAGCCGTGACCATCGGCCTGCAGCATGTGCAAAGCGGCAAGCTGCGCGCCCTCGCGACCACGTCGGCAAAGCGCTTGCCCATGGCGCCGGATGTGCCGACGATCGCAGAGTCGCTCCCGGGCTACGAAGTGGACAACTGGTACGGCATGGTCGTGCCGGCGCGCACGCGGAAAGCGGCGATCGTGCGGCTGCGCGACGAGGTCGTGAAGGCGATGGCCGTGCCGGAAGTGCGCGAGCGACTGCTCGGCCTCGGCCAAGTGCCGGTCGGAAGCACGCCCGAAGAGTTCGGCGCCTTCATGAAAAGTGAAGGCGCGAAGTGGCTGAAGGTCATCCACGAGGCGAAGATCACGCCGGGGTGATCGCTGACTCGATTCTCGTCGTCCATCTCGCGATCGTTGCTTTCATCGTTGGCGGCCTGGTCGCCGTCTGGATCGGCGTGGCGCGCGGCTGGCAATGGATCCGGCGCCCGGCGTTCCGGTATCTGCATCTCGGCGCGATCGCGTTCATCGCGGCCGAGGCGTTGCTCGGCATCGCCTGCCCGCTGACCGTGTGGGAAGACGTGATGCGCGGCGGCGCGCGGCCCGAATCTTTCATCGGCCGCGGCGTGCGGGCGCTGCTTTTCTATCAGGCGCCCGAGTGGGTCTTTACCGTTGCCTACGTTGCCTGGGCGCTCGCTACGCTGGCAACGCTACGGCTCGTTCCGCCCAGGCGAAAAGGGAGGTGAACACCTCCTCGCGAATGGTTCCGGGAGAGAGCACCAGATCGTGCCAGGCGCCCGGCAAGGCGAGCACCGTCACGCGGGGCCCAAGGACGCGCGACCAGCGCGCGATATGCCGCCAGTCGAGCACCGTGTCCGCCGCGTCCGAATGCATCGAGAGCACCGAGCACTGGATGGCGAGGCCGCGATGCAGCTTCTCGAAGCCGTCGCTGATCGCGCCGAGCCAGCCGTAGTACAGCGGAAAGCCATGGTCGGGCTTGAGCGCCGAGTCGAACTCCCATTCGCTGCGCAGCGCGCGCGTGTAATCAGGGCGAAACGCCTTCGGATCGTTCAGGAACGGGTAATAGCGGCCAAGCGCGGCGGCGAGATGCAGCTGCACCTTGCGCCACTCAGGGAGATTCCAGTCGAAAAACGGGCTGTTCAGCCAGAGCGAGTGCACTTGCGAGCGCCGCTCGCCCTCGTTCGCGTAGAGCGAGCAGATGAGTCCGCCCATCGAATGCCCGGCGAGGAGCACCGGCTCGCCGATCGCCGCGAGTGCCGCATCGATGTCGGCATAGTGCTCGCTCAGCTGCTTGCAGAAGTTCGGGTGCTGGTGCGGCCGCAACGACCTGCCGTACTTGCGCAGGTCGAGCGCATGGAAGGCATAGCCTTCGGCGGCGAAGCGCTCCGCCACATGACGCTGGAAAAAGTAATCGCTATAGCCGTGCACATAGAGGACGGCGCCGCGCTCCGCGTGCGCCGCGCGAAGCCGCACCAGCGTCGCGACGACCGCGCCGTCGTAGTCGTCCGGGAAATCGAGCTCGAGCGCTTCGAACCCCGGGAGCAGGCGGTCAGGCTGCCAGCGCTTCATGGCGCGAGAGTGCCCAGCGCACGTGTTCCCTGACTAGCGCGGACGGATGGTCCACCCGGGCCCGCAGCGCCCGGATCACCTCGGCAGCGCGCGGCGCATTGCCCAGCCCTACCGCGAGATTGCGCAGCCAGCGCTCGTAGACGATGCGCCGGATCGGCGAGCCGAGCAAGCGCTCATCGAACTCGGCCTCGGTCCATTGAAAAAGCTCGACCATCGTCGCCCGATCGAGCCCGTTTCGCGGCGCGAAGTCCTGTTCGGCCGTGCCCTCGGCGAAGCGGTTCCACGGACAGTAGAGCTGGCAATCGTCGCAGCCGTAGACGCGATTGCCGATGAGCGGCCGCAGATCCTCCGGTATCGCGCTCTTGTGTTCGATGGTGAGGTAAGAGATGCAGCGCCGCGCGTCGAGCTGATAGGGGCCGGTGATCGCTTGCGTCGGGCAGACCTCGATGCAGCGCTGGCAGGTCCCGCAATGCTCGCCGGCCGGCGCATCCACGGGCAGCGGCAGATCGGTATAGATCTCGCCCAGGAAGAACCAGGATCCGGCACGCGTCAGCGCGAGCGTGTGCTTGCCCCGCCAGCCGAGTCCCGCGCGCACGGCGAGCTCCACCTCCATGACGGGCGCCGAATCGGTGAAGACGCGATAGCCGAAAACTCCGACGTCGCTGCCGATGCGCTCGCAGAGCTGCTGCAGCCGCGCGCGAAGCACCTTGTGATAGTCGCGGCCTCGCGCATAGCGCGCGATGTACGCCTGCGGCCCCTCGCCCGGCGCAGAGCCGTCGTCGTCCGCGGCGTAGCTCATGCGGCAGGAAATGACGCGCAGGGTGCCGGGGCGAAGCTCGCGCGGGCGCGCGCGGAGCGCGCCGTGGCGAGCCATATACTCCATCTCGCCATGGCGTCCCTGCGCGAGCCAGTCGAGAAGGCGCGGCTCGGCGGCCGAAAGGTCGGCGTCGGCGATGCCGAGCCCCTGGAAGCCGAGTTCCCGGCCCCAAATTCGGATGCGCTCGACGAGCGCGCGGTAATCCATGGTCACCGATCTTAAATTGCCCGACGCCCACGCCACGGCGCGCCTCGGCGCCGCACTCGCACTGGGCATCGCGCCCGGTCGCGTGCTGCATCTCTCTGGCGAGCTCGGCACCGGCAAGACGACCCTCGTGCGGGGGCTGCTTCGCGCACTCGGTGTGTCGGGGCCGATCAAGAGCCCGACCTACGGCTGGGTTGAACCTTATGAGCTTTCGACATTAGACTTGTATCACTTTGATTTCTATCGCTTCGACAATCCGACCGCGTGGCTGAGCTCGGGACTTCGGGAATATTTCGGTCCCCAGACGGCTTGCGTCGTCGAATGGCCGGAGCGGGCGGGCGATCTGCTCGCGCCGCCGGACGTGAGCGTGCAGCTGGAGTACGAAGGCGAAATGCGGCGCGCGCGGATCGAGGCCCATTCGCCGGCTGGCGTTGGCTGGCTGCAGTCGCTCTCCTTCACGTAGCGAGCGCGCAGGCGCAAGTCACCGCGAGCCGCATCTGGCCCGCGCCCGATTACACGCGCCTGACGATTGAATCGACGGCCGAGCTGGACTACCAGGTGTTTGCGCTCAAGGATCCGGAGCGCCTGGTCTTCGATCTGGAAACGGAGATGACACCGGCGCTCGCGGATCTCGACGGGAAAGTGATGGCCGACGATCCCTACATCAAGGGACTGCGCGTGGCGCGCAATCGGCCGGGTGTCGTGCGCGTGGTGCTAGATTTGAAGGGCGAGGTGAAGCCGCAAGTGTTCACGCTCGCGCCGGT
>JBHELS010000180.1:0-2881 GCA_046263015.1 Burkholderiales bacterium
GTCACCGGCGCGCCGAGCAGATAGAGCAGTCCGCCGGCCGCGGGTCCGGCGATGATGCCGATCTGCTGCGCCGAAGTGGACCACGCGACCGACTGAGCGAACTGCTCGCGCGGAACGAGAAGCGGCGCAAGCGATTTCGACGCCGGGCCGGCCAGCGCACGCGTGGTGCCCGAGAGGATCAGCGCGCCATAGAACGGCCATGTCACCGTGGTGTGAACGGCGACCAGCACCAGAAGCAAGGCCGCAGCAAGCGCCTGGATGAGGTGTGCGACGAAAAGGAGCAAGCGCCGGTCGACGCGATCGGCAAGATCGCCCGCGGGCAGCGTAAGGAGCGCAATGGGAATGAATGACGCGAGCCCGGCCCAGCCGAGCGTCATCGGATCGCGGGTCAGGTCGTAGAGATACCAGCCGATTGCAACCCATTGCATGTACGCCGCGAGGACGTTGCAGAAGCGTCCCGCGAGAAACAGCGCGAAGTCGCGGATGGCGAGAACGTGGCTCACGGACGGCGCAAATAGAACTGCGTCCCGAGCATCGATACGGCGACTTCGTCGCGCTGGTTGAGGAGCTCCCAGCGCCACTTGATGATGCCGCGATCGGGCTTGCTCGCGGAGGGCCGAGCCTCGACCACCGTGGCGCGATAGCGCAGCGTATCCCCCGGCCGCACGGGAAGGAGAAAGCGCCAATCCTCGATGCCGGGCGAGCCGATGCAAGAGGCTTCGTTCAGGTACGCGTCGCACATTAAGCGCATCATCATGCAGCCGGTATGCCACCCGGAGGCGACGAGGCCCCGGAACGGCGTCGCGGCGGCCGCGAGCGGATCGACGTGGAAGCGCTGCGGATCCCAGTCGGTTGCGAAGCGGATGATTTCCTCTTCGCTCAACGTCCGCGAGCCGTATTCGAAGACGCGGCCGACGGTGAAGTCTTCCCAGTAGTAACGAAACTTCATTCGCGCTCCAGTACCCGTGCGGCGGCGAGGCCGAGCACGAGTCCCCAGAAAGGCGCGCCAATGCGAAGGATCGGCACATCGGCGACGGTGACGAGAAAGCAGACGAGCGCGCCCAGCGTATAGCGGCCGCCGAAGGACACGGTGAACGCCTGCTGCAGGACGCGCAAGATCGCGAGGCCGGCGAGGGTGGCGATGAACGCGGGCGGCGTCGCAAGAAGCAAGCGCGTGAAGAAAGGCGCAAGCGCGCCGAAGGCGAAAGCAAAGAGGCAAAAGAAAAGCGCCGCGCTGTACTGGCGCTCGCGCTCGCCGCTGCCCGCAAGGATCGCGTTCACCGGGCCGGTAAGGCATGTGGGCACGGCACCAAAGAGGCCGGTGACGATCGAGCCGAGGCCGCACGCCGCGGTGATGGCGTTGATCGGCGGTGCATGGCCGTTCGCGGCAAGCACGGCGATGCCCTGCCCGTTCTGCACGACGAGCACGGTGATCGCGAGCGGCACCACGAGTTCCGCCATTGCCTGCAAGGAAAACTCAGGCAGGTAGAAGTTCGGCGCGGCGAGCGCGAAGAGCGCACCCGGCGGCGGACGCACCGCGCCGAGCATCCAGACCATGACGGCGCCGACCACGAGCGCGGCAATCAGCGGCGGAATCACGCGGCCAAGCCGCGGCAAAGCGCTCAAAGCGAAGAACACCGCCGACATCGGCGCCGCGATCCACAGCGCATCGCGAAAAGCGAGCACGAGGTCGATGCCGAAGCGAAGAAAGACGCCCGCCACCATCGCCATGACGATTGGCATGGGCACCGCCTGCATCGCGCGGCGTACCCAGCCCGAGAGCCCGAGGACGAGCATGAGGACCCCGGTGATCACGTAGGCGCCGACTGCTTGCGCGAACGTGACGTGCGCGAGCGACGGCCCGAGGATCACCGCACCCGGGATGCTCCAGAGGAATATGAGCGGCTGCCGGTAAGCAAGCGAATACGCGAACGAGATGACCGAGTTGAGAAAGAAGGCGCTGAAAATCCATGAGGCGATGTCTGATTCCGACAGGCCACCGCGCGCGCCGACCGACAAGATGATGGCGACTGGCCCGGTGCAGGCAAAAAGGAACGCAACGAAGGCACTTGCGGCATAAAGGGCGCCGAAATCGGCCACGACGCGCCGCGGGCGCATGAGCGGCAGCTGGACACGTTCGAGCGGCATGTTGTTTGTCTTGTGGCGGCTAAAATCGCGTGATGGCGCGACGCGCCCGCATCCTAAAGTATTTCCGCATAGCGCTCGGGCTCGGCGCGTTGGCGCTCGCAGGCTTCGTGTTCTACCTCGACCTGCGCGTGCGAAGCGAATTCGAAGGCCGGCGTTTCGCGCTGCCGGCGCGAATCTACGCGCGGCCGCTCGAGCTCCACGCCGGCCTGCGTATCGCCCGCGATGACGTGGAGGACGAGCTGCGCGAGCTCTCCTACGCCGCCGCGCCGCGCGAAGCGCCGGGCTGGTATCTGCGCGGGGACAATCAGCTCGAAATTGCCGTGCGGCCGTTCATTTTCTGGGACGGCGCGCAGCCCGCGCGGCGGGTTCGCATCGCCTTCCAGGATGGAACGGTGGCGAGCCTCACCGACGAAGAAGGACGCGACTTGCCGCTCGTGCGTCTCGAGCCGATGCCGATCGGCGGGATTTACCCGGCGGGCAACGAGGATCGGCTGCTCGTGCGGCTGAAAGATGTGCCGCCGCACCTCGTGAAGGAGCTGCTCGTCACGGAGGACCGCAATTTCTATACGCACCACGGGTTCGACCCGCGCGGCCTCGCGCGCGCCGTCCTGAGCCTCGGCTCGACCCGCGTCCAGGGCGGAAGCACGATTACCCAGCAGCTCGTAAAGAACTTCTTCCTTACGCCCGAGCGCACCCTTACCCGCAAGTTCACCGAGCTTGTCATGGCGGTGCT
>JBHELS010000181.1:0-4085 GCA_046263015.1 Burkholderiales bacterium
GGCATCGCCCGGGGCTCGGAGCGCCGCATCGCCTTTTGCGGAGCGGGGCCGACGCCGATCCTCGCCCGAGGCGCTTCGCGTGCGGCGACTCTGGAGGCGGCGCTCGCCGCGCTCAAGCAGGACCTCGACCCGCCGGCCGACCTTTATCACTCGTCGGCCACCAAGCTTCACCTCGCCGGCGTTCTCCTCTCGCGCGCATGGAACTCGCTCGCGAAACCACACTGACGGTGAACGGCACGAAGGTGACGCGGCGCATCGAGGCGCGCATGCACCTCGTCGACTTTCTGCGCGAAGAGCTGGGCTTGACGGGCTCGCATCTCGGCTGCGAGCACGGCGTCTGCGGCGCTTGCACCGTGCGCGTGAACGGCGACATCGTGCGCGGGTGCTTGATGCTCGCCGTGCAGGCCGACGGTTGCACCGTCGAGACGATCGAAGGCCTCACCGACTCGAAGGAGCTCGCGCCGCTGCAAAAGGCCTTTTACGAGCACAACGCGCTGCAGTGCGGCTTCTGTACCCCCGGCATGCTGCTCGCGGCGCAGGACCTGGTGCGCAGCGGCAGGAAAGCGAACCGGGAAGAAATCCGCGCGCATATTTCCGGCAATTACTGCCGCTGCACCGGCTACCAGGCCATCGTCGACGCCATTGAAGAAGTAATCCATGGGCCGCGCTGAGCTACCGCTGCACGCGCCGGGCACGCGGGTCGATCGCGGCTACATCGGCGAGAGCGTGCCGCGTCCGAACGCGCAGCGGCTGCTGCAGGGGCGCGGCGCCTTCATCGATGATCTTCGCTTCCCGCGCCTTGCGCACGTCGCGTTCTTCCGCAGTCCGTACGCGCACGCCCGCATCCGGCGCCTCGACTTTGCCGCCGCGCTACGCGCGCCCGGGGTCATCGCGGTGCTCGACGGTCGCGCGGTGGCCGAGTACTGCACGCCCTGGGTCGCGGTCCTCAGCCACTTGAAAGGCATCAAGTCGCCGCCGCAGCACGCGCTCGCCATCGAGCGCGCCTGCTGGCAGGGCGAGGCGTGCGCCGCCGTGGTCGCCGAATCGCGGTGCCAGGCGGAAGACGCCCTGGGGCTGATCGAAGCCGAATGGCAAGAGCTGCCGGTGGTTGCCGACATGGAGGCCGCGCTCGCGGGCAAGACGGTGATCCATCCGGATCTCGGCGACAACATCTGCTTCAAGCGCGAGCACGACACCGGCGGGGTCGACGACGCTTTCGCGCGCGCCGATACCGTGGTCGAGGAAACCTTCCGCTTCGGCCGCCACACCGGCGTCTGCCTCGAGGGGCGCGCCATCCTCGCCGACTACAACGCCGGCGAGCATTCGCTCACCGTGTATCACGCGACGCAAGCGCCGCACATGATGCAGGACATCTTTTCGCGGCACTTGAACATCCCCGAGGCGAACGTCCGCGTGATCGTGAAGGACATCGGCGGCGCTTTCGGCATCAAGGTGCACGTCTATCCGGACGAGATGGCGACCGCGGCCATCTCAGTGATGCTTCGCCGCCCGGTGAAGTTCGTCGCCGACCGATTGGAATCATTCCTCTCGGATATCCATGCGCGCGAGCACCAGGCGCGCGTGCGCCTCGCCTGCACCAAGGCGGGCGACATATTGGCGTTCGAGCTCGATGACCTGACGGCGATCGGCCCCTACTCGGTCTATCCGAGGACGAGCGGCATCGAAGGCAACCAGGTGGTCAACCTGACCGGCGGACCGTACAAGCATCGCGAGTACCGGGCGAAGATGCATGTCGTCTTCACCAACAAGAACGTCACGTGCCAATACCGCGCCGTCGGGCATCCGATCGCCGTCGCGCTGACCGAAGGCATCGTCGACATCGCGGCACGCAAGCTCGGCATGGATCCGGCCGACTTCCGGCGCCGCAATCTCATCGCCGATGACGCGTATCCCTATACCTCGCCGGCCGGACTGAAGTTCGAGCGCCTTTCCCACGAGGGCACGCTCGCGAAGCTCCTCGATATCATGCGCTACGACGAGCTCCGGGCCGAGCAGGCGCGCTTGCGAGCGCAAGGCATTCATCGCGGCATCGGCCTTGCCGCGATGATCGAGGTGACCAATCCCTCGCCCGCGTTCTACGGCGTCGGCGGCGCGCGCATCTCGGCGCAGGACGGCGCGACGCTGCGGCTCGAGCCCACCGGTATGGTGACCGTAATGTGCAGCGTCACCGAGCAGGGCCAGGGGACGGAGGCGATCTTCGCGCAGATCGGCGCGAGCGCGGTGGGCGTGACGCTCGACAAGGTGCGCGTCATCACCGGCGACACCGCGGTCACCCCCTACGGCGGTGGCACCTGGGCCTCGCGCGGCGCCGGCATCGGCGGCGAAGCGGTCCTGCAGGCGGGAAGGGCGCTGCGCGCCAATATCCTCGATATCGCGGCCGCCATCCTGAAGCTGGACAAGGCGGAGCTCGACATCGCCGGCAACGCGGTCGTGAACCGCCTGACGCAGGAAGCGAAACTCCCACTGGCGGAGCTCGGGCGCATCGCGTATTTCAGGCCGGACACCCTGCCCATGGATTTCCAGTCCGAGCTCACCGTCACGCGCCACTACACGCCTCGCCAGTACGGCTTCACCTTCACGAACGGCATGCAGGCCTCGCTCGTCGAGCTCGACGCGGCCACCGGTTTCGTCAACCTGCTCAAGCACTGGTGCGTTGAAGATTCGGGCACGCTCATCAATCCGATGCTCGCCGACGAGCAGCTGCGCGGCGGCATCGTGCAGGGCATCGGCGGCGCCCTCTACGAGGAATGCATCTATGGCCCCGACGGGCAGCTGATGAACGGCACGATGGCCGACTACCTCGTGCCGATGGCGGGCGAGATGCCCGACATCGTCTGCGCGCACCTCGAGACGCCGACCGCGCAGTCCCAGCTCGGCGCGAAGGGCATCGGCGAGGCTGGCACCGCCGGCGCGCCCGCCGCGATCATGAACGCGATCAACGACGCGCTTGCGCCGCTCGGCGCGCGCGTCACGCAGATGCCGTTCACTCCCGAGCGGATACTCAAAGCACTGGGCAAGGTTTGAAAGACGCGCGCGTCCAATCAGCCATCTCGCACTGGCTGCCGCGGTTCGTTTCCAACGGCGTGCTGCTCGCCGACTTCGAGGATGTCACGAGCGGGCTCGAGCGCTGGGAAGACTGGTGCCAGGCGTGGTCCGCGCGCGCCGGCGTGCACGAGCGCCTCGGCCGCGATTCGCTGCGCGAGGGATGGAAGCTGACCGCCGGCGAGCATCTGGTGCGCGCCGGCATCTATTACCACTTCGCGAAATTCGTCTTCGTGCAGGATGTAGAGCAGATGCGCGCCGCGCACATGAAGGCGGTGGAGTGCTATCGCGACGGCGTGGCGCTGCTCAAGCCGCACCCGGGCAAGCGCGTGGCGATCCCGTTCGAGGACAAGACGATCTTCGGCGTACTGCGCGGCTCCGGACCCGTGGTCATTATGGCGCCCGGCCTTGACTCCACGAAAGAAGAGCTGCACGCCTATGAAGAACCGTTTCTCGCGCGCGGCATCGCAACGCTTGCGATCGACGGGCCGGGGCAGGGGGAGGCGGAGTACGACATTCCCATTTGCGGCGACTACGAGCGCGCGGCCAAGGCGGTGTGCGACTGGATCGAGGATCGCGATGATCTCGACGCGCATCGCATCGCCATCTGGGGCGTGAGCCTCGGCGGTTACTACGCGCCGCGCGCGGCGGCGTACGAGAAGCGCATCAAGGCGTGCATCGCGCTCTCGGGTCCCTACGAGTGGGAACAGATCTGGGACGGCCTCCCCGAGCTCACGCGGGAGACTTTCCGCGTCCGCTCGCATGCCGCGAATGACCGCGAAGCGAAGGAAAAGACCAAGGCGCTCACCATGGTCGAGGCGGCGCCGCGCATCAAATGCCCGATCTTCGTGGTCACCGGCCGCCAGGATCGTCTCGTGCCGGCGTCGCACGCGGAGCAGCTCGCGCGCTCGGTGGCCGGGCCGGTCGAACTGATGGTGGTCGAGGACGGCGGCCACAACGCCAACAACCGGCCTTATCGCTACAGGAGCCGCACGGCGGACTGGCTCGCCGCGCAGTTCGGA